>JBOGIN010000126.1:0-8323 GCA_050742275.1 Vicinamibacteraceae bacterium | reverse complement strand
GACAAAGGCAAACCAGCTCGGGTCATCGATGAGGCCCTCGAGCACCTTCCGGGAATACTCGTGATGCGCCCAGCAGACGGACATCCGATCGTGACCCGCGTTCGTGATCTCGATCATCAGCGGCTGGCGCTGCTGCTTCATCATGCCGTCAAAGACGCGATCGCGGACGAAGCTATCGGGATGCGCGTGCAACTCGTCCATCAGCCCGCAATGGACACGGAGCCCGTGCAAGCCGCGACTTTCCTTGCTGACCGGTTTCATCCACGCTTCGCGCGCCGGCACAAGCAGAGATTGCGGGTTGGACGCGCCGTAAATCTCGATGACCTTCGATAGCGACTCAGAGCGTCGCACCATCGAGACCGCATCGGCAAACGCGATGCTGGCTTGCCGCTGGTTGAACGCGGCGAACACGATCTGCGCGCCGGGCTCGGCGTCCGCAATCAGCATATAGAGCCCGATGCCGGCCTGAAGCGGCGTCTTCCCGGACCCTTTTCCTGCTTCTATGTAGGCGACGCGGTGACGGCGGTAGCCGTCCTCGGCCTTCAGGCCGAACAGGGCACCGAGCACGAACGCCTGCCAGATGTTCGGGACGAACGGTCGGCCGTCGAACTGACCATCGCGCAGCGTCAGGTAGCGTCAGAAAAAATCGAACACATGCTGCGCCGCGCGACGGTCCCACAGCTCCGGAGCGGCGACGAGGTCGGCCAGGAACCGTCTGCAGGCCGCGCGCACCAGCGGGCCGGCCACCGTGACGCCGCAGAGCACCTGCGCCGGGTAGCGCGTGAACATGGTGTTCTCCACCGCTAGCGCCGCCGTGACAAGCTCGGGAGCGTCGCGCGGGACGACACGCCAGGGTGCGAGCCGGGGGCGCGTCCTGGGGCCGCTGGCGGGCTCTGCCGGCCGCTTCTTGCCGGGTCGCGGCCCGTGACGGCTCGGGCGGTAGGAGCCCGTCGCCAGGTGATGCGCGACCGATTTGCGGTTGTGGCCGCCCGTTCGCATGCCCTTCACACCGGCCATTGGGATCGCGCGCTCGATTCTGCTGCACAAAAACTGTGTTGTGAGGGACGGGACCTACCGTCCATAACTCGAATCCCTTCTTGGGTTTGCGAGCCAGCCATCGCACCTGGCGGAGTGTGCACGATGGCAGCGATCACACATGGACGCGAGCGTGCCATCGATGAAGGACTCCCACGTGTTGGTATGGGGGGGATCGTGATGTGCAACGGTGGCTGGCGCCCCGCACCCGCACCAGGGATGGGCTGCGAGCTGCGCGCGACGGCGGACCTGCCAGGCCTGCGTCTTGTAGAACCGCTGGACCGCAGCGTCAGGTCGTGGCCGCGACCGTCGTCGCTGAGCGCACGCAGGACAGCGCTCGTCGCGGTGGCGCGTGCGGCACCGAGCGCACCGGCGTGCTGGACGCTGGGTCATGAGCGCCCCGCCTTCGCACGCCGCCGCGTGCAGCACGGCGAGAGCGTGGCCCACTCACCTAACGTGACGACCACGCGACGATCGCAGGCATGGCACCGCACCTGGTAGGTGGCCAGGCCCCGACGGTTGAGACCCAGAGAATCCATGACCTGCCAGCCTCGATGCTCTTGGCCGATGCGCAAGCCCCAGGCATGGAGCGCGCGAGGGTCGGTCGTCGTCGTCATTGCACGCTCGCCGCTGTCGTGCCACGGTGGGCCGTAATATCGTCCGCGTAGACGAGCACGTGCAGCGCTTGCATCACCTGCTCAACATACGCCTCGCCTCCTGCGGTCCGTTGATGACGCAGCGCGGACCCCAGCGCAAACACGAGCGCGAACACCATCTCGTCAACGGTGAGGTCGCGATGCTCGCGATTCAACGTCTGCCTCACGCCCTTCGCGACCTCTGCGTATTGATCGACCTTGCGCTCGCTAATCATGATGCTTTCTCCATCCGTCGGATCTCGACGATGTTCACGAGACGCGCGCGCACCTGCTGGAGCGAGCGCTCCTTGACCGTGGTGTTGATCGCGCCGATCGTGATCTCATAGCCCGCCTTGGTCGGTGTGATCGTCACGTCCTGGAGCCAGCGCCGGCAATACGCCTTCAGCTTGTGCACCGTCAACGCCACGGGCACGGGAGGGGGATCCTCGTGACCGGGTGTCTCAGGTCGTGACTGCTCACGTCCATCATCGTTGGTCACGGCAGAGCGAGCGGTAGCGAGCGATGGGGCACGGGAAGCGAAGCGATCCAGATCCGGATCTGGTTCTACATCTACTTCTAATACTTCTTGGGTGACGTGGGCGTCAGGGTTTCGGGACATGGGCGTCAGGGTTTCTGTCCTAGATGACAGGGTTTCCTTCGACACGTCGCCTGAAGTTACCCTTGAAACCCTGTCATGGGCGTCAGGGTTTCGAGCCTGTGTTGCCTCTGAAACCCTGTCATGGGCGTCAGGGTTTATCGTAGTGAGGGCATCGAGGTCAAAGCGATAGTAGCTCGTGATGCGACGACCACCGCCACGTGCTTCACAGACAATGACGCCCCGTTCCTGGAGCGCGGCCAGGAGACGGTTGACGTGTCGCTCGGACAGTCCGAACTCGCGCGACATGCGGCCGACGCTGAGAAAGATGCTCGCGCCGGTGTCGTCATTGGCGTAGAGCGCCAGGTAGAGCGCGAGCCACCGAAGCGGCTTCGCGAGGTCTGAGCCGAGCACCTGGTGTTGTAGGCGCAGCCCCACGTTTAGCCCGCCTCGTTGCTGGCCGCGCGCTCGTCGGCGGCCTGGACGCTACGCAGCTCCCAGGTCGCGATCACTGCCTCGACCTGGGATTCACGCCAGGCGTCGTGCCCGGACGGGAGCTTGATCGACCTGGGAAACCGTCCCTCGTCGATCCATCGCCGGAATGTGCTGTTGGAGATACCGCCGAGTCGTTGACGGACGGCCCTCGAGCGAATCAGGTTGTCGGGTGTGCGGGTGGTGGTGGTGAGTCGATCAGGCATCGTGTGGCACTCCTCGTGCGGTTTTCACGATGCCCGTCGCGGCCTCGGCGGGCGGAACCTCATCTCAGATGAGGTCTGGGACCGGGTTCAGCCGGAGTCTTCGCGCCTATTCTTCATCCGCTCGTCCGGCCAGCGGCTCACGGCCCTGTGTTCCGGGGCCGCAAGAAGTCCCATCGGTCTATCTGGTCTTAGATTATACCATTCTCCTCCGCGACTGACTAATCGACACCACTTTGCGTTCTTCGTGCTGCGCAAGGATCTGCGCGAGCCGCCGCGCCCACCGGGTGAACGCAAGGCGTTTCTCGCGGTCGTAGCTGTGCTCGTCGTAGATGCCCGTCGTGGTCTGGTCGATGTGGTTTAGGACCTTGGATCGATCGTTGGGCGACACGCCGATGGCCGCCATGCCGGTCCCGACCGTGTGGCGGAGCGCATGCCGTGGCTTCTCGCGTGCCCGCACGCCGGCGAACGCCTGGACGTTGACTTGCCCGAGCTGTTTGGCCCCGCGACGTCCGGCAAATACGTACTCTTCATCCTGGATACGATCGACGGTCGCGAGCGCGTCAAGCGCCTGTTGCACGAGGTACACGCGATGTGGCCGGCCGTTCTTCGAGCGAGCGCCAGGAATCCGCCACCAGTGCCCCTCGAGCTCCGGCCATTGCAGATCGCTGATCTCGGTCGGACGCTGTCCGAGCAGCAGTCCGAGCCGGATCGGCACACGCTCGATCGGCAGGAGCGATTCCGTGTTCACCCAGATGCGCCGGATCTCCTCCGGGCTGTACGCCTGTTTGGTCTCGTGATCCTGATCTTTGCGCTGGCGCGGGATGATACGCGTGGCAGGACTCTGCTCGATCCATTCCTCGTCTACCGCGTAGTTGAACACCTTCGACAGCAGCCGCGCGACGGCCATCGCCTGTGTCGGTGCAGGACGATCGGCAATCGCGCGCACCAGCTCTCGGCAGTCGCGCCTGGTGATGGACGTGACGGTTCTACCCTTCCATGTCGGGAGCACTTCACACCGGAGCGTTGACGCATCCCGCCGCCACCTGCGTTTGTGCTTCTTGGAGTGACCTTGGATATAGGCATGGGCGAGCGCCTCAATAGAGTCACGCTTGGCACGCTCCGCGGCCGCTCTGGCGGCCCGCTGGGCCACTTGTGGGTCTTCGCCCAGGTCAACCTGCCTGAGCACCTTAGAAGCCGCGGTACGGGCCGCTGACAGGCTCAGACGAGGGTATTTCCCGAGCGTGACGCGTCGACGATGCCCATTCGCGCGATACAAGACGCTCCACGTCCACGGCCCGCCCTGACGACGGAGCACGAGCCCATCGCCGACCGGTAGGGTGTCAGCCGTGGTCTCCCTGACGAGTTTCCGGAGCTGCTGAACATTCATCACCTGCTCTCCAAGGATCCATATAGGATCCATTTGGCGTGCTATTAAATGACATCAGGTGATGACGATTGAACCACGTAATCGCCTCTCTGGCAAGGGATTCGGCGGTATGATGAATCTCGATGGTGCCGAATGGGATCGGCCTGATAGCTGATTCGTAATCAGCAGGTCATCGGTTCGAGTCCGATCGCCGGCTCCAGTTGCAATCCACACGAAGACAAGTACTTCCGGTCGCCCTTGTTGCGCATCTCCGCGCGGTAGAGCAACTGATTCGCGGGTCGGGTAGCCGAGGACGAAGTCCCCCGTGCCGAAGGCGCGAGGTCGGTATCCTTTCCCCTGCCGGTCATTTGCGGGTTCGTGAGCAAACGTCGCGGTGATTCTCATTGAAGCCCTGAGTACCGCCAAAAGGACCGCTACTGAATCAGCTGCCCTGCCGCCCGATCTTCGCTCGTGGACCTCTCGAGGACACCTGTAACATCCTCGAGATTTCTGAGACTAACCAGCGGTCTCCACCGCGGCGGACACGCAGGCGGCGGCCGTCTCGCAACCGACCGCGAACGAGAGTGAGGGTGCCGCACGACCACGAACCATGCTGACCTGTAAAGATGTCACCGAGCGCGCCCCGGCCTGTCTCGAACGCTCGTTGCCCATCGTCCGTCGGCAGCTCATGTGGGTATCCGTGCGCGTGCTTAACCGTGCCAGACGCCACGTACGTGCGCCGGCTGTGGGCAATGCGCGCTGCTGCCTGCTGGTGGGCGCTGTGCAATGCGGGCGGTGGGCAATGCGGCGGTGGTGCTGAGGTGTCTGATAACGGACGTACTACCGACACCTTCCGCCAAAACCCGCCCCGCCAAAACCCCCACTACTGCCGTCTATCGTCAGATCGTCGTAGATCTCGGCTTTGCCCTCCGCTTCCGTGAGCCGGCTGATCGAGTTGACGAAGTTCGCCTGGACGCGGTTGAAGTCGTCTGCCGCGGGAATTCTACTTGCGGACGGCGTACGCGAGGTCGACGCTGTTGACCCAGACGCTGCCAGTCCGGTAGTCCGGTTCGCCGGCGCCCCAGACCGCATGGAGCCGGCCGGATCCATCGATCGCCACGTCGCCGTAATGGCCGTAGAACGCCCTGAACCCCGACGGCGACTTGTAGCTCGCGCCGTCGCCGCGGTCTGACAGCAGCACGTCGGCGCCAAACGTTCGCGCGCCGTCGGTGGAACAGCGCGCCCACACGTCGAGTGCGCCGCGGCGATCGTCGACCCAGACGACACACAGCCGATCGGATCCGGACGTGGCAATCATCGGGAAATCGTGATCGGCGGTGTCCTGCGATTGCGGACGCGGCGCCGCGCTCACGGTCTGCGGCGGCGACCACGTGCGGCCCGCATCCGCGCTCGATCGGAGGAACAGCCCATACGGCTGGCGTGGGCCGTCACCTTTCGTATACGTCACGAACGCGCGGTTGCGACTGTCGACCGCAAGCATCACCTTCGGGGCCTTGACTCTGCATTTGGGATCGTGCGCACAGTCGTTCACGAAGCGCGGCGAGCTGCCCATGTCGAAGTCGTCCCACGTGACGCCGCGATCCTGCGAGCGGAAGACATGCAGCTGTGCCGGCGTCTGCTTGCCGTGTGCGGTATCGAGCGCTGACACCGAGGGCACGGCGAACCAGACGCTGCCGTCCGGCGCAATCTCGAGCGCCATAGGCCAGAAATCACGGCCTTTGTTCTGACGGATGACGCGCGGTGTTTCCCACGTCTGGCCGCCATCATGCGACGCGACGAGACGCGGGCCCGGAGACGAGTCGTAGACGATGTAGAGATGCTGGCCGTCGCGGGAGACAGCAAGCTCCGGTTTGTCGTCGACTTGCTCGGTCGTCACCGTCTCGACCGAGAACGTGCGGCCGTCGTCGCGGGAGCGCGCGAGTCGCAGACGCTTGGGACCGCCCAGCACGTCCGTGTCCTCGTCCATGTAACTGATGTAGATCGTCCCGTTCGCATCGATGGCAATGCGCTGGTCGCCATGCATGTGGCCTTCGGTGCTCACCGGCAGCGGACCTGTAAAGGTCTCGCCACGATCCTCAGAGCGCCAGATGACTTGTCGCTGATCGAAGTCATCCGATCCGGGGGGAGCATTGCGCTTTCCCGCAACAACGAAGATGGATCCGCTCGGCGCGACGTCGAGCGCCGGCTCCCAGCAATCGCCCGAATCCGGCAGCATCTGCTCGTGGCTGGGTGGAGGACGCCATTCGTCGCTCGCCGCCACGACTGTGATGGCCAGGAGCACAGTCGGGGCAATCACGCGCGTGGTTAATGTCGTCATAAGCGTCGTCCGGCCGCGCCAGCACCCTGTCCCCGCTCTATTCGCCGCGGAATGTGATCATTGGATCAACACGTGCTGCCCTTGATGCGGGCACGGTGCAGGCGAGAATCGCCACTGCAATCAGGGATGCCCCAGCCGCCGCGAGCGTGAGTGGGTCCTGAGGTGTCACGCCGAAGAGTAGCGACTTGACGACCCGCACAGTAGCGAGCGCGGCGACGACACCGACGGCGAGACCAATCAGCGTGACGGTCAGGCCCTCGCGGACCACGTCCCGTACGACGCGACGGCGGTCGGCGCCGAGCGCCATACGGATGCCAATCTCCCGGCGCCGTTGGGCAACCGCGTATGACATCAATCCGAAGAGACCAACGCCCGCAAGGAGCAACACGAGCGAGCCGAAGAAGCTCGCCATCAGCGCCGTCAGTCGTTCCCGCAGCAGCGACCGGTCCGTGATGTACTGAAGCGTGACCACGTCGCCGATCCGTTCACGACCCAGGCTCTCCACCGCATCCTTCAACGCGGCGACGGAAAGGTTGTCGCCGCGAATCACCAGGCACTTGTAGCTGGCCTCCTCATCCTGAAGGGCTGGCGTATAGGTGGCGAAAACATCGGGACTCTTGAGATCGTACAGGCGCGCGTCACCGACCACGCCAATGACTTCGACACTGTCGCGCGACGGATCGAGGCCAACGCGGACGCGCTGCCCAAGCGGATCGGTGTTCCCGAACAACCGGCGAGCGAGGCTCTGACTGAGAATCGTCACACGTCGGGCCCGCGAGTGGTCACGCCAGTCGAAGTCGCGTCCCTTGACAACCGGAATGCCAACGGCCGCGAAAAATCCTGGCGCCACGGGGCTTCGCGTGACCTGGACGCCCGCCGCTTCCTGTGTCTCGCCGAATCGGACGACAGCCTCGGGGATCCCGCCGCCCGTGCCGGGTTTCCCGAGTGAGGCGCTGGCTCGCCTGACCCCTGGCAACGCCTCGATACGCTGCAGGACTTGCGGGTAGTAGGTGTCGTTGTCGATGTCATCGTAGGCGCCCGGGTGTGCAGGTTCGGGATAGGCGACGAAGACGTCGTCACTCCTTTCAATACCAGTGTTCAGCGCTCGGAGCTCGGAGAGGCTACGGACAAGTACACCCGCCATCGTCAGCAGGGCGAGTGAGAACGCTAGTTGAGTGGCGACAAGAACTCTGCCGGTGCGTCCGCTCACACTGAAGGTCCGCCCTTCGGTCTGCAGTGCCGCGGTAGCAGTCCCTCGCGTACTTCGCCATGCGGGTAACGCGCTGCAAAGGATCCCCGCCGCGACAGCAACGACCGTCGTGAGGGCTATCACAGTCATGTCCGGTCTGCCGTCGAACACGACCGGCACAAGAAGCTCTTCGAACACGATGTGCGTGATTTCAGCGCATGCCCAGAAGGAGAGCAGGACACCACAGACCGCGCCCACCAGCGACAGCAGCACGCCCTCAGCGACGAGCTGCCGCGCCACGCGCCATCTGCCTGCACCAAGCGCCAGACGCACGCCAATCTCGTGGCGCCTCACGCTTCCCCGTGACAACAGGAGGCTCGCCACGTTCGTGCATGCGATGAGCAGCACGAGGCTCGCTATACCGAAGAGGATGATGAGCGGCTGGACGTATTGCGTCCTCAGCTTCC
>JBOGIN010000125.1:0-3609 GCA_050742275.1 Vicinamibacteraceae bacterium | reverse complement strand
GACACGCGTTAGGTCCGCCTCGAGCGACGCCCCTGTAATCAGCGTGCGGCGCGTGTACGGGCGGAGCGCGAGACGTGCGGTCAGTTCGTCCCGCGCTGTATCCGGCAAGAACGCCATCAACGCTTTGCCCACCGACGTACAGTGTGTGGGTGTTCGTCGTCCGAGCGTTGCCGGCATGCGCGATCGGCGAGGACCGGCCACCTGCGCGACGGACAACATTTCAGTGCCGTCCAAGACGCAGATGTGCGCATCTTCGCCGGTCTCCTCGACGAGCCGGTGCAGAAACGGTTTGGCGCGATCCCGCAGCTCGAGCTGCGCGATGGCTTGGTTTCCGAGGGTAAAGAGCTTCATCCCGAGGCAGTACTTGCCATGCGTCGGGCTCCGCCTTACGAGGCCGTGACGCTCGAGGACCATGAGGATCCGGTGAACGGTGCTGCGGTGAAGCGCGAGCCGCGCCGCCAGCGTGGCGGGTCCGATCTCTCCATTCGATTCGGCCAACAGATCCAGGATCTGAAGGCCGCGACTCATGACCTGTGCGCGATACGGCAGTGAGGCCCTGCCTCCCATGACAGCTGCCCACCTCTCTATTTGCGCACGTGGCGCAGGACCGAAATGTTGCCACCAGGCGGTGAACCAGTGTCTTGCGGCGGAGAAATACTAGTCCGGGCGCGCTTTCCTGATCAACGACGTCTCACGATGCGAGACCTCGCAGAAGGAACACACGCGTCGATCTTCAACTGACTCGAGGATGTCGCTTTGGAGGTTAGATGGTGGGCACTGGTGGATTCGAACCACCGACCCCCGCCGTGTGAAGGCGATGCTCTACCACTGAGCCAAGTGCCCAATCCGGTCCGCGGGAACCCGCCTGCGGCCGTGTGGCGGATCCGAAACCCCAAGTCTAGCACACCGCGCCCCCACGGTCGCGGCGGCAGCGACTCGCCAAGGCATGCCCATATGGAGTCGAGAGGCCCGACGCGCGCATGCCCGGGTCTTCAGTTTGCTAGGTCGTTCCGTAGAGCCGATCGCCGAAGTCTCCAAGCCCGGGCACGATGAACTTGCGCGCGTCGAGGCCCTCGTCTATCACGGGCGTATAGATATGCGCGTCCGGGTAGCGGGACTCCACGAGCGCGATACCTTCCGGCGCTGAAACGACGCACAGGAGTCGTAGAGTGCGAGCGCCAGCTTCCGTCAGGAGGTCGAGCGCGGCCACGGCGCTGCCGCCCGTGGCGAGCATTGGATCGACGAGGAGCACGATGCTGTCGGCGAGGTTGTCTGGAAACTTCGCGTAGTACTGCGAGGCGATGGCCGTGTGCTCGTCGCGCTGCAGGCCAATGTGACCGACACGTGCGCCCGGCAGAATCTCGAGCACGGCGTCCACCATCCCGAGGCCGGCCCGCAGCACCGGCACGACAACGACGTCCGCGTCGACGCGACGTCCTCGCGCTGGCCCAAGGGGAGTCGTTACCGTCACCGCGCGCGTCGGCAGGTCGCACGTTGCCTCGGCGGCGAGCAGCAGGCCCATGCGTCGCGCCATCTGTCGAAAGACATGCGGCGGTGTGCTGCTGTCTCGGAGCGCACAGAGAACGTCGTGAACGACGGGATGCTCGATGAGGTGCACCGGCACGGGGAGGCACTATAGCAGAAGCGCGACGGCGGCGCGCCGCAGCCTTTGGACCTCTGTTCGCCGCCACCGGCTGAGGCATTAGTATGGACACATGGTGCGCCGTCTCATCTTTCGTCTCGCTTGCATCGCATTGGCAACCGTCGTCGCGTCCATCCTCCTCCCCGCGACCACACGCCACGCCCAGACGAGCCAATCCACGATCTCGCTCATCGTCAGCGGCGGGACCGTTGTGACGATGGACGAGGAGCGCCGCGTGCTCGCGCCTGGCGCGGTGGCGATCGACGATGGCGAGATTCTGCTGGTGGATACGCCCGCGCGCGTCGACGAGCGCTTTCGCGCTGCCGCGCGCATCGACGCGCGCGACCAGATTGTCCTGCCGGGGCTTGTCAATACGCACACGCACGCGCCGATGGTGCTCTTCCGCGGGCTCGCCGACGACCTGGCGCTCATGGACTGGTTGAAGAAATACATCTTTCCCGCCGAGGCGAAGGCGGTGTCGCCGGAGTTCGTCCGGATTGGCACCGAGCTCGCCGCGCTCGAGATGATTCAGTCGGGCACCACAACGTTCGCCGACATGTACTACTTCGAGGAGGAGATTGCAGCCGCGGCCAAGCGTGCCGGCCTCCGTGGCGTTCTCGGCCAGACGATCATTGGCTTTCCGGCTCCGGACGCATCAACGCCGCGAGCCGGGCTGGCGCGGGCCGCGCGTTTCGTACAGCAGTGGAAGGGCGATCCGCTCGTCACGCCCGCCGTCGCGCCGCACGCGCTGTACACCAACGACGGCAAGACACTCACGGCGGCGCGCGATCTGGCGCGCGCGCATCGCGTGCCGTTGCTCATCCACATGGCCGAGGCCGAGTCGGAGGTGGAGACGGCCCGCAAGAAATACCAGGCATCACCGGTCGGCTATCTTGCATCGATCGGCTTCCTCGGCCCGAACGTTCTGGCCGCACACTGCATCTGGCTCACCGATGAGGACATTCGGACGGCCGCGTCTGCCGACATCGGCTGTTCGCACAATCCCGAGAGCAACATGAAGCTGGCGAGCGGCACCGCACCGGTGCCGAAGATGCTGCGGGAAGGTCTGCTCGTCGGGCTCGGGACGGACGGTGCGGCGAGCAACAACGACCTCGATATGTTCGAGGCGATGCGTCTCGCGGCGTTCCTGCACAAGAGCGCGACGGGGGATCCGAGGGCCATTCCTGCCGGTGTCGCGCTGGAGATGGCCACAATTGGCGGCGCGCGTGCGCTTCACATGGCAGACCGTATTGGATCGCTCGAGGCGGGGAAGCGCGCCGACCTCATCACCGTGTCCGTCGCTTCGGCACGCGCCACGCCGCTCTACGATCCCGTCGCGCATCTCGTGTACGCGGCCAAGGGCACGGACGTCCGCACCACGATCGTGGACGGCAGGGTATTGATGCGCGATGGGAAGGTCGCGACGCTCGACGAGTCGCAGGTGATCGCCGCGGCGCGAAGGATGGCCGCCAAAATAAGAGCGATCACCAAACCGTAGTCATGAGTCGAGCACTGCGATGTATGGGAGATTACGGAACCTCTGGTCGAAGTCCAGCCCGTAGCCCACGACGAACCGGTCGTCGATTTCAAAGCCGATGTACTCGACCTTGACCTCGATCTGTCGACGCGACGGCTTGCTGAGCAGGCAGGCCGTGCGCAGGGAGCGCGGCGCGCGGGCGCGAAGAATCTCCTGCAAGTACATAATCGTCAGGCCCGTGTCGACGATGTCCTCGATGACGATGACGTCGCGGCCGGCGATGGGGGTGTCGAGGTCTTTGAGCAGCTTGACTTCACCCGAGGAGTCGGTGCTCTGGCCGTAGCTGGACAGCGCGATGAAGTCCAACGTGATCGGCCGCGTCATGGCGCGGACCAGATCCGTCAGGAACATCACGCCCCCTTTGAGCACGCATATCAAATGGAGCGTTTCGACGTGCGCGTAGTCCTGCTCGATTTGAGCCGCCAGCTCT
>JBOGIN010000124.1:0-2589 GCA_050742275.1 Vicinamibacteraceae bacterium | reverse complement strand
AAGCAAGAGCATCGCCTCGTGATAGGCGAGCACGTGAAGCAGCTGGTCGTCCTTCTGGACCCCCAGCGTCTTGGCCGTCTGGATGTGTTGCGTCGCGCTGGCATCGCGATCGAGCTGGTACTCGCAGAGCGCCAGCATCAGGTGTGCGGTGCCGTTCTTCGGATTCTGGGAGAGCACGCGCTCGAAGGCCAGCGCCGCCTCCGCGGGTAGCTCCCGGTCGTAGAGGATGGTGCCGAGTGACCACCAGCCCTCCGTCCAGTCGGGGCGCAAGGCCAGCGCCTCGCGATAGAGCGCCGACGCCTCCTCCAGGCGGCCTGCATCGCGCGCCGCGTCGGCACTGGCGGAGACGGTTGCGAACGTGGAGGCCTTTGATGATTGGGCCCGCCCGGGAGCGGCCTGAGCGGAAATCTGGCCGGCCACCAGGAGGGCGGCCATGGAGAGCATCACGTCGGCGGTCGCGGTGAGCATCGCGCACCTCGTGCAAAAGGACCGTTCGATGTCCTTCAGACGATATCCGCATTGGTGGCGCGTGTCACGTGGCCAAGAGACTCCGCCCCTGAGGGGTGACCCTCATGGATAACCTGTCCCGCGGTTCGATCGCCGCCGTGTTGTGCGCGACGTTGCTGTGCGCTCCCGGCGCCCCCGCCCAAACGAAGGTCCGGAACGTCGTCCTCGTCACCATGGACGGCGTGCGTACCGAGGAGATCTTCGGCGGCCTGGATCTGGCGGTCCTCGAATCGACCCTCGACCGAGGCGCAGATCTGGAAGCAGAGCCTGCCTACGAGAAGTATTGGGCGCCGACACCCGAGGAGCGCCGAGCCAAGCTGATGCCATTCTTCTGGCAGACGCTCATGCAGCAGCATGGTTCGATTGCTGGGAACAGGGCGCGCGGCAGCCGTGTCCGTATCAGCAATCGTCACGGGTTCTCCTATCCGGGATACTCGGAGATCCTCGTGGGCGAGGCGCACGACGACATCGATAGCAACGACAAGAAGTTCTATCCGTATCCCACCGTGTTGGAGTTCCTGAAGCGCGCGCTCGGTCCCGATGATACGGCGGTGGCGGCGTTTGGTTCTTGGGAAACGTTCAACTGGATCGTCCAGCACAAGCCGCGACAGCTCTTCGTCAACGCGGGATACGTGGACTACGACGCACCAGGTCCGGTTATCGACACGCTGAACACGTTGCAGCACGAAGCAAGAGGAGATGCAGACGATGATCGGTTGGACGCGTTTACGTTTCGCTTCGCGATGGCGCACCTCCGCCGGCACCGACCGCGGGTGCTCTACGTAGCGTTCAGCGAAACGGATGTGGATGCGCACCAGGGTCGGTATAGCCGCCTGCTCGACACGCTGGCACGTCAGGATGGATATCTGCGTGAGCTCTGGAGATTCCTCGAGTCCGATCCGCACTACCGCGGGCAAACTGCACTGCTCATCACCACGGACCACGGCCGCGGCCATTCGATCAAGGACTGGGCGGAGCACGGCAAGATCGATGGCGCGCAGGACGTCTGGCAAGCGTATGTCGTTCCGGACGTCCCGCTGCGGGGTGAGTGGTCTCAGGCCGAGACGGTGTATGCCAATCAGCTTGCCGCCACCATCACGCAGTTGCTCGGGCTCGAGTATCGCGCCCGGTATCCGGGCGCGGGCAAGCCGATTGCCCGGCTCTTCAGATAGGTGTGGCGCACACGACCGCCGTTTCACATCGGCGCCCAATGAATCGTCGACATCTTATGGTATGGACAGTCGTAGCGCAGGCCTTTAGGCCTGTCTGACAGATTTGGCGCCGCGACTGGCAGGCCTAAAGAGCCTGTGAAGAATTCAAGTAGGGGCCGCCTTTAGGCGGCCCATTGACGGCGAGTCCGGGCCCGATCGGCCATGTAGGTCCGCCTAAAGGCGGACCCCACGAATTTATTCACACGCTCTAAAGGCCCGCGCTACGTACGTTGCATTTGCGTACATGATCAGTACGCGAAGTAAAAGATAAGATCCATGCCGTAGCGCTCGACGCGTTGGATGAGCGATCGGTTCGCGCCACGGCCCACGCCCTCGCCCTCCGCCACCGAGGAGCGCCAGCGCAGATAGTCGGCGAGCTGATACTCCAACAGGAACTCGCTCACCTGCTGCGAGCCGAACTGCTGGCGAAACTTGACGAACAGCGCCTCGCCGACCTGCTCGCCGAGCACGACGGACGGCGCAATGTTCCCCGCCTCGTCTGTCGTCTGGACCTCGAAGAGATCGATGTTCAGCGCGCTGCCCAAGCTTTGCGCGAGCGGCGAGACAACGATGCCGGCGGCGAGCCCGCCGGCGCTCTCGGCCAGCGTCTGCGTTTGGCCCTGGCCAAGCTGGCTCGCCGGCTGGTTGAAGATGATGAGCGCGAGGATGTCCCCCTCATCGAGCGGCGGCTTGCTCGCGAGCGAGAGCTCGGGATCCCGGGCCGTGCCGTGCAGATGCACCTGCGCCTGGATCCCCTGGATGATGCGCTCCGCCCAAATATCCAGACCGGGATCGACCGGCCGGCCGCCGCGGAAGGTAATGCGCCCATCGCGCTGAATGTCGAAGCGCCGCCCTTGGAACGAGTACTGGC
>JBOGIN010000123.1:0-3572 GCA_050742275.1 Vicinamibacteraceae bacterium | reverse complement strand
AAGTCTCCCAGGAGGCGGATGAGCGTTGCCAACATCCGCCCGGCATCTTCAGAGAACAGCCGATCGAGCTGCTCGCGGACCACGCCGCTATCGTACACGACGGTGGCGAGCGGCGAGGCGCTCGCCGCTCGGCTCAGCTCGCAGCCTCTCGGTGTGACGCCTCCATTTCGAGCACCGGCCGAACCTCGATCGACCCCAGTCGGGCCCCAGGAATACGTCCTGCGATGGCGATCGCCTCATCGAGATTCTTCGCGTCGACGAGGTAGTACCCGCCAAGCTGCTCACGTGTCTCCGCAAACGGTCCATCAGTGGTCACCGTCTTCCCGTCGCGTACGCGCACCGTCGTCGCCGTGGGCGTTGGTTGCAAGGGGGCGCCCGCCAAATACGCGCCGCTGCTCTGGAGGGAATCCGTCAACTGATAGTACTCGCCAATCATCTGGTCTCGCTCCGCCTCGCTCAGGGCTGCCCAATCGGCCTCGCGCTCGTAGATCAGTAGCATGTAACGCATCTTTACTCTCCTTTACCGGATCGTCTTCCGGCCACACTCCCTAGTCGAATGGCGTCCCGCGTTTTCGACACACTACCTGGGCGGCAAATACTTCTTGGGGAACTTGGCGACCACGGTGTAGATGGGGTCCACGACCTGCGCGACGCGGACAACGCCGACCTGTGACGCGAGCTGATACGCATCCTCTTTGTCGAACCCATGCTCGTCGACCAGCCATTCGATGAGCTCGACGTACGCAATGCGAAGCGCGTCGGTCAGGGGACGGGTGCTGCCGGCGACCATGAGAAACTGCTCGTCCTCGAGACGCGGCCAGGCAATACGCTTCCCCTTCAGGAGATTGAACCGAAAGGCCACCTCCATCGACGTTTCGAGACCGGAGCCGCAGACCTCTCCGTCGCCCTGCAGGGCGTGCCCGTCGCCAAAATAAAACAACGCGCCCTTGTGAAAGACTGGGAGATAAACTGTCGTCCCTTCGCCGATGTCAGAGACGTCCATGTTGCCGCCAAATTGTCCAGGCCACAGCCCATCGAATGCCTCTTCGCCTTCGGGCGCCACCGCCACACGGCCCAGCATGGGCTTGAGGGGAACGCTGATGGATTTCATGCGGCTCTTCGGCATCTCGAGCGTCCCCGTCATCTTCATGCGATCGAGACGCCAGACGTATCGGCCGCGCGGAAACGGCGCGTTGAGAAACGCCGTGCCGCTGTCAGGCACCAGGGCGCCAAAGGTGCCCCCTTGCGTCGACACTGCGGTGTCGCGGTTGGGCCGCACCTCGAGCACTTCGACCACGAGCGTGTCGCCGGGCTCCGCCCCCTCGATTGCAATTGGGCCGACCTCGCCCGGCCATTTGCCGCCTGCCTTCTCGTACCACTCGCCCCACAACGTCTCACTCTCGACCACGTCGCCCGGCTTGACGGTCAGCACCGGGGGCCGCGCGGCAAACGTGGGATGGCCAACGGTGGGCGTCAGCCGATGTGTTTCGCCGCGCACCGTGCCCCCAGCGAGCAGCAGGGTCCCGGCCAAGCAGGTCAGCGTTCTCATTGGACAGCTCCTTTTCAATGTCATCACGGCAGGACTGATACGATATCGCTATGCAGGTCGGTTGTCTTCGACACGTGGTCCTTGTCGCACTGTGCCTCATGACGTTTGGCCCTAATCCCGCCGGGCAAGGCGCCGCCGAGCCCATTCGCTACACCGTTCGCTTCGCCGCCCCGCAGACGAACTACGTCCAGATCGAGGCGACCTACCCGACGGGCGGCCGGCCGGAGATCGAGCTCATGATGGCCGTGTGGACACCGGGCTCGTATCTCGTCCGCGAATATTCCAGGCACGTCGAGGAGCTGACGGCGCACACATCAACCGGCACGGCGCTTCGCATCGAGAGGAGCCGGAAGAACCGCTGGCGCGTGGCCACCGAAGGCGGCCCCTCGGTCGTCCTTCGGTATCGAGTCTACGCGCACGAGATGTCGGTGCGAACCAACTGGGTGGAGGCAGGATTCGCGCTGCTCAACGGTGCGCCGACCTTCATCACACTCGCAGAGACCTCCGTGCGGCGGCCGCACGACGTGACGCTCCGCCTGCCGGAGGGATGGAAGACCACACAGACCGGCCTGCCGGCGGCGCCCGATGGCGCGCCCCATCACTACGTCGCGCCTGACTTCGACACGCTCGTGGACTCTCCCATTGTCGCGGGCAACCCGGCCGTCCATGAGTTCGAGGTAGCAGGCAAGCCGCACACGCTCGTCAACCAGGGCGAGGCTGGCGTGTGGGACGGCCCGCGCTCGGCGCGCGACGTCGAGCAGATCGTGCGCGCGGCCGAGCGTTTCTGGGGCATGCTGCCCTACGACAAGTACGTCTTCCTCAACCTCCTCACCGAGGCGGGCGGAGGGCTCGAGCACAAGAGCTCGACAACGCTGATGTTCAGCCGCTGGGGAACCCGCACGCGCGAGCGGTATCGCGACTGGCTGGGCCTCGTCAGCCACGAGTTCTTCCACGCGTGGAACATCAAGCGCCTGCGCCCGCGTGAGCTCGGACCGTTCGATTACGAAAACGAGGTGTATACCACCGGGCTCTGGGTGGGGGAAGGATTCACGAGCTACTACGGCGACCTGCTGGTGCGGCGTGCCGATCTCATCACCGACGATGAGTATTTGAGCGGCCTCGGCGACACGATCAAGGGTCTGCAGACGACGCCGGGACGGACCGTTCAGCCGGTCAGCAGCGCCTCGTACGACGCCTGGATCAAGTACTACCGGCCCGATGAGAACACCGCCAATTCCACGATCAGCTACTACACGAAGGGCGCCATTGTCGCCTTTCTGCTCGACGCCAGGATTCGACAATCCACGAGCGGGGGCCGGTCGCTGGACGATGCGATGCGGCTCGCGTACGAGCGCTTTGCGGGTCCGCGCGGGTACACGCAAGCGGAGCTGAGGCAAACCTTCACCGAGGTCGCGGGTGTGGACTTGGAGCCATGGCTGCGGGATGCCGTCGACACGACCAAAGAGCTCGACTACAGCGCGGCGCTCGAGTGGTACGGCCTCCGCTTCAAACCGACCGATCCGAATCGCCGGCCCAAGGCCTGGCTCGGCGCGGCGACAGAAGTGAAAGAGGGCCGTCTTGTTGCGGCGGAAGTGACGAGAGGCGCCGCTGCGTACGACGGAGGCCTCAACGCCGGTGACGAAATCGTGGCGATCGATGAGCTCCGCGTGCCCCCGGAACCCGGGCAGCTCGATCGGCGGCTCGAGAGCTACCAACCTGGCAACAAGATCTCGATCCTCGTGGCGCGACGCGACCAGCTGATGCGCCTCGACGTCGCGCTGGACGAGGAGCCCGCGCCTGACCGCTGGACGTTGGAAGTGGATCCGGACGCGACCGATGCGCAACGCGCGCACTTTCGCGCCTGGCTCAATGGCAGCAATCCAGCGGCGAGCACGGGGGGATGAACGCGCGGGCTAAAGCCAATGCCTTTCGGAAATTCGGCACGTTCGCGTCATACGATTTGAAACTGCCACGGCCCTTCGATCGATTGCGGCTGCAGAAGCCGCGGCCAGCGTGTCACGGG
>JBOGIN010000122.1:0-8824 GCA_050742275.1 Vicinamibacteraceae bacterium | reverse complement strand
GGCATGGTCCATCCGTACTTGCGGCGGCGCAACAGCGAAGAGCCTCTCACGTATCCGCACGCGTGTCTGATCCCGGTCCTGGAGAAGACGCTGGGCGTGCCGCTCTTTCAAGAGCAGGTCATGCGCCTCGCCATTGTCGCGGCCGACTACACGCCGGGTGAGGCGGATCAGTTGCGGCGCGACATGGCGGCCTGGCGTCGCTCGGGCCGTCTGGAGCGGCATCGCGAGCGGCTGATCTCGCGGATGACGGCAAACGGGATCGCGCCCGAGTTCGCGGAGCGGGTGTTTCAGCAGATCTGCGGGTTTGGTGAGTACGGATTTCCGGAAAGCCATGCCGCCTCCTTTGCGCTCATCAGCTATGCGGCCGCGTATCTGCGGCGGCACTATCCGGCGGAGTTCACCTGCGCGCTGCTGAACGCGCAGCCCATGGGGTTTTATTCCATCGCCACGATTGTCGAAGACGCCAAGCGGCAGGGTGTCGACGTCCGGCCCGTGGACGTGCAGCGCAGCGCCTGGGACTGCACGCTCGAGGAGATCACGCCGTCAGGTGCCCTGGCGCGGCGATTTGCCGTGCGCATGGGATTGCGCTTCGTGAAAGCGGTCGGCGAAGCCGACGGGAAGCACATGGTCGCGTCCCGTGAGCGGGGCGCCTTTACCTCGCTTGGAGACGTGGCGCGCCGATCCGAGCTCAACGAGCGCACGCTCGCGGCCCTGGCAGCCGCGGGCGCCTTCGACGCGCTCGATCTCTCTCGACGGTCGGCGCTCTGGGAAGTGCCTGGCGTCGTCCGCGACGCGCGCCTCCCGCTCCCGTTCTCGGGAGACGAGGCGGCCACGGCGTTTCGGCCGCTCGAGGAAGCGGAGACGATCGCCTGGGACTACCGCAGCGCGTCCCACAGCACGCGCGGGCATCCGCTCGCCGCGCTCCGGTCGGGTCTTCGTGCGCAAGGCATTCCCGACGCACGGACCGTGCAGACGCTCCCGTCCGGAACGCGCGTGCGGTACGCCGGTCTCGTGATTTTGCCGGCAGCGGCCGGCGACCGCGTCAGGGGTCACGTTCATGACGCTGGAAGACGAGACCGGCTTCGTCAATCTCGTCGTGTGGGATCGGGTGTCTCGGGCGTTCTCGGTCCTCGTCCGGCTCGCGTACTGGCTTGGCGTGACGGGCACCGTGGAGGCGAAGGACGGCGTGGTGCACATCATCGCGCAGCGGCTGTGGGTGCCGCGGGACGTGGCGGCTCCAGAGTCCACCAGGAGCCGGGATTTTCACTGAAGGGAGATATAGACAGGCCAACTGAAAATGGACGTATGCTTCGGGACACCAATCGACCCGTGAGGCGTGGAGATGCTACAGATCCGCACAGAGTCAATCAATGGCTGGCTGGCAGTCAGCCAGCGACGGGTTATTCGGCGCATCGAGCGGGTGCACACCATCGGCCGAGCGGGACGGGTCGACGATCGCCAACCGTTTGTTCACGAAGAGCACCTCGTACGCCCAGGTCGGAAATGGTTTCAGGTCGCCGATGCAGCTCGCGTTGTTGAAGTGAATATGCCCGACCTCGAAGAACTGCTTCAGTCGCTGCGCGACGCGGAGGTACTTTTCCTCCCCGACCCAGTGAAAGTTCTCATCCTCGAGCCAATGGAACTCCACGGCCATTTGATCGATGCGTTCCAAGATCTCGTCGGGTACCGATAGAAGCGAGTCCCACTCAGCCCCTTCTACGTCTATTTTCACCACGATGCGCTTCGAGATGTCGCCATTCTTCGCAAACTGGTTCCGGATCGTGTCGAACACACGCCCTTCGAGGATCGTCTTCGTGTCGGCGACGCATGTGGCATGAAACGTCGTGCTGCCACGGCGACATGGCGGCTGGCTAGTATCGAAGCAGTCATATTGGTGAACGGTCACGTCGAGCTTCGTCGAGATATCGCAGCCCCATTTGTCATACCCGCCGATCCCGTACGAATACCCGGTCTGGACGGCCCCGAGCAAGTTGCTGCACATCAAATACCCGCCGTCGTGAGCCTCGCCGAATCTCTCCAGATGGCAATTGCTGAGGACGACCGGCTGCAGCATCTCGAATAACGCCTGTCGTCGTTGCACCACGGCGGGCGGTTGCTGCACCACGGGATGCCGCTGCTGCCTCAGCGCAGCCCTCGCCTGACGATTCCTGTACACCTTTACCTGATTTCGGATCACCGCGCCGACGATCGCGACGATCACGATGACACCTACCGTAAGAAGCCAGAATCTGGGGCGCCTCATATTCTCTCAAGCCTACTCATCACGACCTCGGTTTTGCAAAGGGCGGCGGAGCAGCGGACCTGCGGGTTCGGATGCGGACCGGACGGACGTTGCCGCTCCAAACTGGCGGCTGTGTGCGGGCATGAAATCGGCGTCATCCTGCGAACACGGGAGGAACTGGAGCGCCTGGCGGTGTTGCAGCCATTCCGCGGCATCCGCCGCGCTCCGGTCGGTCCTTCGCGCAAGGCATTCCTGACGCACGTACCGTGCAGACGCTCCCCTCCGGGACCGACGTGCGTTACGCCGGTCTCGTGATTTGCCGGCAGCGCCCCGCGGCCGCGCAGCCAGTTGTTGAACAGGCTGATGGTTGTGAACCTGCCACGTCGAGAACCGCGAACACATCAGCCAATTCTTTCTGAGAAGTCGGACCAACGTTGTGCGTGTTCGTCGTGACCATTGGTTCCGGCGTCCACATCGCTGTGGCGGCTTCTCGTTACAGCATCCCGTCGCACACTACAAATCCCTGGCCACCGCCTCGCCTACTACCTAGGGTGTAAGAAGACGTCGCAGGGGTGTGCGGCGGCCCAGGGCGGTTGGCTTCCTGGCAGTGAGGTGACTATGCTCGTCGAGCTTGCGATCCGTCGACTGATGCGTGCACCAGCATTTCTCATCGCCACGGCGGGAACGCTGACCGTCGGGCTCGGCATGGTGGCGGTGGTGTACACGGTCGTCCAGAAGGTCCTGATCGAGCCCATGCCGTACAGGAATTCCAATGACCTGTACTACGTCTGGCGCGACTACGGGCCGATCGTCGACCTAAAGCGGGGCGGCGTTGCCGGGACGGACATCGCGGAGCTGCAGAACGCCAGCCCCGTCATCGAGGGCGTGGCCGGTCTCAGGCCGTTTCTCGGCGGGATCTTTTCGTTAACGGAGAGCGGTGACCCGATAGAGATCGCGGCGGTCTGGACGTCGCCCAATCTCTTCGAGCTGCTCGGTGTGGAACCAGCCCTTGGCCGGGGCTTTGCTCCCAACGAAGTCGGCCCTGGGCGTCCGAATGTGATTGTGTTGACACACGAGCTCTGGAATCGGTTCGGGGCTGATCCCGCGATGATTGGCAGCGACGTCCGCCTGAGCGGCCAGTCGTATACGGTCATCGGCGTGCTACCGCCGGATTTCGCGTTCGTACGCAACGACGCCGTCGGGCCGCCGCAGCGCGCCGATGCCTACACCACGTTGCCCGTCGACCTCGCGGCCGAGGATCCGAAAGAGGGATCCTACTCGGCCCTGATTCGCGCGCGTCCCGGCACATCACCCGAGGCGCTGGCAGCCGCCATCGAGCGGGTAGGCCGCGCGATCGACGCTCGCGACTTCAACAGCCGCGGTCTGAAGCTATACCCCGTGGGACTCAAACGCGACCTGATCGCCAACGCTCGTCCCGCGCTCCTTGTCCTCGCGGCCGCGGGCACGCTGCTCTGGCTCATGCTGATCGTGAATCTCGCCTCGGTCTTGCTTACACGCACGGCGCAGCGCGAGCACGAGATTGCGGTCTCGCGTGCCCTCGGCGCCAATCGCGTGGCCGTCATGCGCGCAACGCTCGTCGAGGGTGCCTTCGTGGGTCTCCTTGGCGGAGCCTTTGGAGCGCTGGCTGCTGTCTGGGGGACGCGCGTGCTCGTCGCGCTTACGCCGTTGGATCTGCCACGCCGCGAAGCGATTGCCGTGGACTGGACAATTGGCGCTGTGGTGGTGGGGCTTGGCGTGCTGCTCGGGCTGCTGGCCGCGACGATGCCCGCGACATGGGCCGCGCGCGCGTCGCTGTCATCCTTGCTGGCGAGCAGCGGCGTGCGAGGCGGCGGCGGCCACGGCCGCATGCGACGCGGCATGGTCGTCGCGCAGGTGGGACTCTCGCTCGTGCTGCTCACCAGCGGCGGGCTCGTGGTACGCAGCTTCGAGCGCCTGCTCCGTGCGGACCCGGGCTTCAAGCCGGAGGGCCTCCTTACCTTCCGCGTGCGGACTCCGCCCGAGTTCTTCCCCGAAAATACCGACGCGATCCTGTTTCAGGATCGCGTCGCGCGGGAGCTGGCGGCCATCCCTGGCGTCACCGGTCTGAGCGCCTCGTCTGCCTTGCCGCTCACGGAGTCTGCGAATCTTGGCGCGATTCCCAATCTCGTGCGAATCAGAATCCCAGGCGCCACCGGAAACACCGGCGATGCCGAACGGGATGCCCCACTGGTCAATCTGGTCGGCGCGCGTGCCGGCTACGTCGAGGTCATGGGGATGCGGCCGCTCGCCGGCCGTACGTTCAGTCCCGAGCGCCCCGACGATGTACGCGAGGCCCTCATCGATCGCCAATTCGCCAGACGCTTCTTTCCTACAGGTAACCCGCTCGGGGCGAAGATCCCGTTCGGCGTCGAGCGGCGGATGGAGGATGAGGCGCTCACGATCGTCGGCGTCGTCGAGCAGGCGCGGCTCCACGACGTCCATCTCGACGGCCCACCGCAGCTCTTCGTCCGAGCCGAGGACTGGGGCTACCGGCCGCTTTCGTTCGTGGTGCGCACCGAGCGCCAGCCGGAAGCGATCATGCGGGAAGTTCGCTCGGCGATTCGAAACGCCGACCCCAGGGTCCCCATCGGTGACGTGCGCACGATGGACCAGGTCGTCGGCGACGCCCTGCGTCAGCAGCAAACCAGCGCGGTGTTGATTGCGGCGTTCGCGCTCGGCGCGCTACTCCTCGTCGCGATGGGATTGTTCGGTGTGGTCTCCGCATCGGTGACGCGTCGTCGTCACGAGCTGGCGGTCAGAATGGCACTCGGCGCCGATCACCGCCGCGTGCTGCGACTCGTGCTCGGCGAAGGTGCAGTCCTTATCGGCATCGGTCTGCTGATCGGCGTCCCCGGCATCTACGCCGCCGGCGGCTTGATTCGTGGCATCCTCGTCGGGGTCACGCCATCGGATCCGCTCACGCTGCTCGCGGTGGCGCTCGGCCTGACGCTCGTGGCGATGGCGGCCTGCTATGTGCCCGCGCGTCGGGTGCTGAGGATTGATCCAGCCCAGGCGCTCCGCCAAGAGTGAAGCCAGCCCACGACGCGGCATTTCTTGGATGCGGTATCCAGCGGCTCTTCGTATTTCCCTTCCCTTGCTGGCCGACGCGAGCGATGATATGCTGGGCTCGGTAACCGAGTGCAATATCGCGAGTAACCGGCGGATCTCCTGGTTCGAAGGCACCCTTGCCCTGCGCCAAGTGAGAGCGCCTGGCCCGCGCGACTCCCACGTGGTGACGCTGAAGGAGGCGTTCAGCGATGCGCCTTGAGCGTTTGATCTACAGGATGCCGCTCCGATTCCGCGCGCTGTTTCAGCGCCGCCGAATCGACGAGGAGCTGGATGAGGAGCTGCAGGATCACATCGAGCGCCAGATTGACGAGCACGTCGCGAAGGTCTGACACGAGCGCAGGCGCGAACCGCGGTACTCCGTGGCTTCGGAGGCATCGAGCGATGCGAGGAGGAATGTCGCGACGTGCAACCACGCCGCTTGCCCTGGCTGGACCACCTCTGGCAGGACCTGCGCACAGGCATCCGCAGCCTCGCGCGCTATCCGGTCGCGGCGCTCGTCGCGGTGCTTTCACTCGCCGCCGGCATCGGCGCCACGACGGCCACACTCACCATCCGGAACGCCGTCTTCCAGAAACCGCCCGCGCTGTACGCACAGCCCGAACAGTTGTCGACGATACAGGTCGACCGGAAAGACCGGCCCATCACGCCCGCTGGCAGCGAAGTCCCCGGCGATCTGTACCGATCCTGGCAGCGCACGCTTCCCGTGAAGATGGGCGCAACGCGGGCGCCCAGGGGTCTCGCCGACGTCAGAGTGGCGGATCGCACGGAGACGGTGCCCGTGCGCCCGGTCACCGCTGAGCTGTTCACCGTTCTTGGCGTCTCCCCGGTCATCGGCCGAACATTCTCGGAAATCCCGCCAGACAAGGTGGACTCCGCCGCGGTGGTGCTCAGCTATCGGCTGTGGCAACGGCTCTTCGAGGGGCGCCCCGATGTGACAGGCCGCGTCATCTGGATCGATGACGAAGCGCACACGGTCATTGGGGTGATGCCAGAGCGCTTCTGGCTCTCGGCGATGACCTCGCCGGTATGGACGCCCCTCCATCCCGCCGCCCTCGCCGCCGATGAAGGGCTGGAGGTGATTGTCATCGTGCATTCGCGCGACGCCCATGGCGAAGCATGGGGTGTCGAAAGCGACCGCGCGAAGGTGCTGAATCACGCCGACACTCCGGACCGAGACGACCGCAGGGGTGTTGCCGCATATCTCCCTCGACGACCAGGGCGTCCGTGGATTGACGACACCAACATTAAGGTCATCGAGATCGTGCTCGATCATCTGGCCTACGGCTGGAGCGCCGAGGCGATTCACGAGAATCATCCCCACTTGTCGCTCGCGCAGGTTTATGCCGCATTGGCGTGGTACTACGACCATCAAGCGGAGATGGACGCCGAGATCGAGCGGCAGGACGACCGGCTGCGGACCTTGCGTGCGGCGGCCGCCCCGTCCTCGCTGTACCGCCGGTGGGTTGCCCGGCGCCGGGGCGCATGAGCCTGGGCCTATACATGGACGTCCACGTCCCACTCGCGATCACTCGGGCGTTGCGACGACGAGACGTGGATGTGTTGACTGCACAGGATGACCAACACGCACGAGCGTCCGATCCGGAACTGCTCGGCCGGGCTGGTGAGCTGGGGCGCGTGCTCTTCAGCATGGATGAAGACCTGATCGCCGAGGCCGTGGGGTGTCAGCGTCGTGGCGAACCGTTCGCAACCGTTGTGTTCGCCCGGCAACTCGACCTCTCCATTGGCCGCTGCATCGCGGACCTCGAGACGTTGGCCAAAACGGCGCTACCCGAGGACGCGCGGGGACAGATCATCTTTCTCTGAATTTCTCACTGACAATGAGCGTGCCGAGTCGAAATGAGTGACCGCGCTCACGCATCGCTCCAGTCCCCTTCCAGATCGCTCGGACGATTCAACGCGATTCCAGCCATGTCGCGCGTTGTCACGCGACTCGCGGGATCGCGCGCCTTCATCCCCGGCCCAAAGTGGCACCGGTTCTTGCTCTGAGGGGGGGAATCTACGCCTGGGCGGAGGCTCACGGCCTCACGATCGACGAGGGACGCGTCAGGTTTCCGACCTACGGATCGAGTACGAGGACCCCGACGGGCGCATCTACTCCGAGGATTACGAGCTCGCGACGGGCCACTACACTAGCCGGCAGATGGCTGCCAAGCAGGCCGCCGGCTTCCAGATCCACCGCAGTAGAGCGAGCCGATTAGGTGGCGAAGCTGCCCGCCGAGGAAGTCGTCCATTCGATCCCCATGTCGCGGAACGGATGCTGCGATGACTCACGACGAACACTGCACCGCCGTCTCGGCCTATGGCTTCACCCCGCGCCAGGCCTCCTTCCTCACCACGGTCATGCTGCACGCGGGCGTGTGCGTGCAACGCCAATACGGGGCGTTCGCGGGCATCGCTCACGGCCAGGTGATCCACGATTTCTTCAGCCGACTGACCGCCCGGCGGTTTGCGACGGCGTACCCGTGTGCGCGACGGGCGCGCAGATCGTTCACGTCCACCATAAGGACTGTATCGCGCCATCGGCGAGCCCGACAGCCGGTACCGACGCACCGCGAGCGTGGCGCGAGCCGTGGAGCGGCTGATGGTCCTCGATGCCGTTCTCGCCACGCCCCACATCCCCTGGCTCGCGACCGAACGAGAGAAAGTGGCGTACTGCTGCCAGCAGCGCGGTCTTGACGGCGAGGATCTGCCCGCGCTGACGGTCGAATCGCGTGGCCGCCGGACCACGCGGTACTTCCCGCACAAATTGCCGCTCGGCCTCCGGTCGACTGGCGACGAGGTGACACTCCTGTACCTCGTGGCTGACCCAGCGGGCGGGCGTTTTGGCGGCTCGTGGAGGCCCATCGGCGTGTACTCCAGCGGCTGGCGCGCTGGCGCATCCTATTGGTCTTCCCGCGCGTGTTGACAACTGCCGAGGCGACGCACCAGCGTGTCATCGCGGAGGTGTGCGGGGCCGCCACTGCGGCCGGCCGTCGTGGACGAATTTCGCTGGTTCTGCCGCGTGCACCGCGCCGTCGACGAACGAGAGACCGTGCCAGCGAACGTGGACGAGGCGCGGTTCGCATGCGCCCGTCGAGCATTCGGGGAACCGCGCTTCTACGCCGCCTATCGGGCCCGGTGCCGCGACGGTGACGCAAGCCTTCACGGCCTCCTGTCACCCGCGTTCGATGACGCTCGACAGCGCGGCGCGGCAGCGTTCGACACCCTCGTTGCTGCCACATCGGTATGCCGACCTGGGCGCTGCCGTGCAAACGGCGTGAGGTGGTTCTCATGTTCGTCTGCGGGTAGACCGACGGGTAGACAGATGGCGCGGGGAGGCCTGTCTAGTCCTCCGAACCGCGAGATCCCGC
Organism: Vicinamibacteraceae bacterium; assembly: GCA_050742275.1. Lineage (GTDB taxonomy): Bacteria > Acidobacteriota > Vicinamibacteria > Vicinamibacterales > Vicinamibacteraceae > WHTT01. The sequence continues at coordinate 103 of JBOGIN010000122.1, read as the reverse complement.
GCGCGTCGCTGCATACGCATGACGTCAGGGATGTCGTCGCGCCCTTCGGTGTCCTTGTCACTGCAGGAGTTGGCGCAGGCGCGCGGAGGCGTACCACCAGAGG
>JBOGIN010000121.1:0-4041 GCA_050742275.1 Vicinamibacteraceae bacterium | reverse complement strand
GTTCCGGCATACTACGCGACGCTCCGCCAGCTCATCGAGCGGTTCCGGATGTTGCCGGACCGCTTTCTCTTCACCGGGCCCGTGCCAGACGACGATCTGGCCACGTTCTATCGGTCGGCGTCCGTCTATCTGTCGCTGAGCGATCACGAGGGGTTTTGCGTGCCGCTCGTCGAAGCCATGGCGGCGGATGTTCCGGTGCTGGCCTACGCGGCAGGCGCGGTGCCAGAAACCTTGGGAGGAGCGGGTGTCGTGTTCTCACCGAAACACCTGGAGTACGCAGCTGAGTTGCTGGGAATTCTCGCTTACGATGACGAGGTGCGGGAGCGTGTCATCGCCGGGCAGCGGGCGCGCCTCGCGGCCTTTTCCGACACAGCCGTCCAGCGCCACGTCGACGACTTGCTGGCTCGCGTAGGTCGGCGGTGAGATCTATGCGAATTGCGTTCATCGTCCAGCGGTACGGCGCAGATATCCTCGGCGGCTCGGAGTACTCCTGCCGGCTCATCGCGGAGCGGATGGCGACACACCACGAGGTGGAGGTGCTCACCACCTGCGCCCGCGATTACGTGACCTGGAAGAACGAGTATGCCGAGGGCGCCGACCGCGTGCGCGGCGTGACCGTTCGCCGCTTCCCGACCGTCCGAGAACGAAACATCGAGTCGTTCAATCGCTATTCGGAGTGGATCTATCACTATCCGCATACCGCCGACGACGAGCGCGAATGGCTGATGCAGCAGGGCCCCTGGTCTCCAGCGCTGCACGAATACCTCGAGCGCTGCCACTCGTCCTATGACCTGTTGATCTTCTTCACGTATCTCTACGCCCCGACCGTTCTCGGGCTGAAGGTCGCGCCTTCGCGCAGCATCCTCGTCCCCACGGCGCACGACGAGCCGGCTATCCATCTCGAGCTCTACAAGGAGGTCTTCTCGTTGCCGACGGCCATCGCGTATCAAACGAGCGCCGAGCGACGGTTCGTCACCGATACGTTTCGTATCACCGCGCGCGTGGAGGACGTCATCGGCTGCGGGGTCGACCTCCCGCCGCCTTCGTCTGGCGCGTCGATGCGCCAGGATCCGTCAGAGGAAGCGGGCGCCGCGTCGCCGCGCGGCCGCCGGCGCGACAATGGCTGGGGCCGTGAGCGTGGCTCGACGTTCCGTCGCCGGCATCGACTGTACGGCCCGCTGCTGCTGTACGGTGGCCGCATCGATCCTGGCAAGGGCTGTGAGGAGCTCTTCGAGTACTTCAGCGCCTACGAGACGGACGGCGGCGAGGCGATGCTAGTGCTCATGGGCGCCAAGCTGATGCCCATTCCGGACGCGCCGTCGGTGCGCTTCGCGGGGCTGCTCTCCGAAGGAGAGCGCACGGCGGCGCTCGAAGCGGCCACGGTGGTCGCCGTGCCGTCGCCGTTCGAGAGCCTGTCGCTGCTGGCGCTGGAGTCGTTCGCGGTTGGAACGCCGATTCTCGCCAACGCCCGCAGTGAAGTGGTCGTCGAGCACTGTCGGACGAGCAATGCCGGGCTCTACTACGCGGACAAGGACGAGTTCGTGGAATGCCTCAAGCTCCTGCTCTCCAATGAGCGGCTGCGCGCCGCGATGGGCCGCAACGGGCGTGATTACGTGCGCCGCAACTACCGCTGGGACGTCATCCTCTCGAAGTACGAACAGCTCATGGCGTCCGTCCGCGCGTAGAGACAGGCACCCGGGAAGGAGGAACGGTGCACCTTCCGGTGGCGAACGGCTGGAAAGGCACCGGCCTCGTTGGTCCCAGAAGCGATGGCCCGGTTGCTTTTTCGAGGTAGAATGGCCCTATATCTCGGCCGACCTTCTCCGTTGTCTGGCAGTCACGGAGGCCCATCATGGCGCAGCCCGCACGAGACGACGAGCGCGAGCTTGCAGATGCGATCTTGCTCGGTGCAAAGCGGCGTCCGATCCAAGCCTTTGGCGAGTACTACAGGGGCCACCGTAGCTCCTGTGCGCTCGGCGCGGCCTACGAGGGTATCTACCGCTTGCCTGAAGCGGCGGAAGGCCTCCGGCCGATGCGGCTGGATCGCTTCTTCGACTGTCTCGAAGGGGTGATTCGGCGCTGCCCGGAGGGCTGCATGAAACGCCTGCCGATTGGCTGGCTCATCGTGCATCTCAACGACCAGCACCACTGGACACGCGAGCAAATCGCGGCGTGGGTCGCGGATCCAGAGCGCCCGCCAGACACCACCCAGTAAAGGATTCGTCGTCCTCGACGACGCCCGAGCCCGCTCCGGCTCTATACTGAGCGGCATGCGAGCCTCGACACTCCTGATCGGTCTGGCCGTTCTGTTCGTTCTGTCAGCGGCGGCCGCCCTCTATCCCTACTTTCCCGGTGATGTCGCGCTTGCGCGCCTCGTGCAAACGAGCGTGCCCGGTGTGGCATGGGCCCACGTATTGACCGAAGCGGCCGGGCCGCCATGGAAGTACGTGCTGGCCGGCGCAGGCGCGTTGGTCGGCTGGTATGTCGCCACCTGGCGTGGGGCAATCCTCGTCCTGGTGGCGACGCTTGCGCTCCCCCCGCTCGGCGACTGGCTGAAGGCGCTGGTCGCACGGCCGCGACCGGCCGCGTCGCTCATCGACGTCATCGGACAATCAACCGGGGCATCCTTCCCATCGACAGCCGCGATCGTCTACGGATCGGTCTTCGGTTCGCTGGTGCTGCTCGCGCTCGTCCGCCGGCCACGACGACGATGGCTGCTCGCCGCAGGCTGCGTGGTGGTGCTCCTCGCGGCCGGCGCCGCCAGGGTGACGCTCGGGGCGCATTGGCCGAGCGACATTCTCGCCGGTTATCTGGTGGCCTTGGTGGGCGCCGGTGCCTTGCAGCGGGTTCTCGGTCCTTGACAGCGGCTGAAGATCGGACTAGAATCGGAACTTGGAAATATTCCGAATGCCTTCCGCTCCCATTCCGGACGCGACCGCGAGCCCGCTGCGGCTGGCGATTGAGACCGCGCGGCGGGCGGAGGCCATGGGGCTTGGCCGCACGGCTGACGTCGTCCCGTACGATGCGGCGGGCCTCCAGCGGTTGGCCCGCCGGATCGAGCGTGCCGGGATCGCCCGCGACGCGGTCCGTGCCCTTGCCAACGTCGAGGCGCCCGCGCCGGCGGAGCTCGCGGAGCTCCTGACGATGGTAATTGCGGCGCTGGAAGCGTCGCCGGCCCCGGTGTACGAGTGGAAGGCGATCTCTACGGTGTTCGACAGCGAGCAGCTCGCCTCGCTGCTCGGCGTCTCCTTTTCGAGCCTGCGGCGCTATCAGAGCGGCGCGCGTGCCACGCCGGACGATGTGGCGGCGCGGCTTCACTGGCTGGCGCTCATCGTGGGAGACCTGGCCGGCACGTACAACGAGATTGGAATCCGCCGCTGGTTCGACCGGCGCCGGACCGCCCTAGACGGCAAGAGCCCTGCCTCGTTGCTCCGCGGGGACTGGGCACCCGAGGACCCGGGGCCGCAGCGCGTGCGGGCCCTTGCTCAATCGCTCGTCTCGCTCGCCAGTACATGAAGCTCTTTCGTCAGGCCGATCCGCGGTACCCGTTTGTCTGGGAAAGCACCGCGCAGCCTGAGGGCCGGTGGCACGGTCCGGGGGAGGGTCCGGCACACTATTTCTCGGACACGCCGGACGGCGCCTGGGCGGAGCTGCTCCGGCACGAGGAGATCACGGACCCAGCCGATCTCGAGACCATCCGCCGGGCGATATGGACCGTCGAGGTGGAGGAAGCGGGCGCGGCGCAGGTCGATCTGCCGGCGGACGTCCTGACGGGAGATCCAGACACCTGGCCCGCGTGCCAGCGGGCGGCGCGCGCCCTGCGTGAGACAGGCGCCACGCGTCTCGACGTTCCCTCTGCCGCGCTGCTCTCCGGTGGAGCAGCCGGCTATATCGTGCGAAACGGCCAGCATCCTGCCACGGCGCGGGACGGTCGTGTCGTCGTCTTGTACGGCGCATCGGACCGGATGGTCGGCTGGCTCATCGCAGACGCCGCGCACCCGCCGGCAGCCCTCCGCCGCCGGGTGCGCCATTACTCCAAGC
>JBOGIN010000120.1:0-4646 GCA_050742275.1 Vicinamibacteraceae bacterium | reverse complement strand
CCCGCGGCCTTCAGGTCGGTGACATTCTGCTTCGCGAGTTCCTGGAACATGTACTCGTTGCCGGTGCGCTTCGCCGGGTCGCCATTGCAACGCTCCTTCGCCAGAACGCCGAACGTGGCGCCGTTGGCGCGCAACAGCTCGAAGAGCGCTCGCAGCGCCTTCTGATAGTCTGCGTCGAATGCGCCCGCGCAACCGAGCCACACCAGATACGTGTGACGCGCGGGGTCGAACGTCTCGACGCCTGTCGACGCGAGGAACTTGTCCCGCTGCTCATAGGTGAGCCCCCAGATGTTCCCGCGCCGCTCGAGATTGTTGAAGATCGGCCCGAGGTAGCCTGGCGCCTCCCCGTTGGAGACCAGTCCCCGGCGCGCGCCGACAATCAGCGGGAGGTGCTCGATGCCCACCGGGCATTGGTTCTCGCACGCACCGCACGTCGTGCATTGCCACAGCACGTTCTCGTCGAACAGGTCGACGAGCCTGGTGTCGAGTTGCCCCGCGAGCATCGCACGCTCCGCATCCAGGATCAGCTTCTTCGGATTCAGCAGCTTGCCGGTCGCGAACGCCGGACAGGCCTCCTGGCAGCGGCCGCACTCGACGCAGGTGAACGCGTCGAGCCGCTGCTTGGCCGGGAGATCCTCGACCGTCTCGAACCCCATTTCTTCACGCTCGAAGTCCAGGTTCGGCACGTCTCCCAGCACGGGCGACTTCAGGAACACCGTGACCGGCGAGAGCACGAGATGCAGGTGCTTCGAGTCGGGGATCAAGACGAGGAACGCGAGAATCACCGTCATGTGCGTCCACCAGTTCACGCGCGCGCCAGCGCCCTCCAGCCGGAAGTCCAGCAAGAAGGTCATCATCAACACGATGATGAAGACACCGATCAGAACCGACTCTTTCGAGACGGTCCTTCCCAGCGCCCGTGGCCGGACGAGAACCCTGCGGCCCACCAAGAACAGGATGCCGACGAGCACGGCGACGGCAAATGGCGTGAGCAGGATGCGATACGTGCGGAACCAGCCGGTCTCGCTCAGATCGATGATGCCGAGGCCGCGCAGCGACTCGACCAGCGTGAAGCCGGCAAACGCCACGAAGCCCCAGAACACGAACAAGTGCGCAAGCCCCACCCAGGGCTTCGACCGAATGACACGCGCTTGAAGAAGCACGTCGACGACGAAGCGGCGGACGCGCGTGGGGAGCCCGTCCAGCCGCAGGTTTCGTGCGCCCGCCGCGACGAGTCGAATCCGCGTGGCCATCTGCAAACCGAAGAGCGCGACGGCCGCAATGACGAGAACACGAAAGGCCCAGACTTCGAGCGCGGACATTGGTGGAGTCTTGAGTTGTGAGGTAGGGCGGGGCTTTAGCCCCGCCGATCACGGCCGCCCTAAAAGGCGACGACGGCGGCCCTAAAGGGCCGCCCTACATGAATAACCCGACTTCAGCCCCTCGCACGCGCGGTCTGAAGACCGCGCGCTACGGAATTTTCTCGCTAGGCCTTCAGCGCCTCGATGATGGCCGGAACGACGTCGAAGAGATCTGCGGTGATGGCGTAGTCGGCCAGCTCGAAGATGGGCGCTTCGGGATCCTTGTTGATGGCAACGATCGTCCGCGCGCCTTTCATACCGACGACGTGCTGAATGGCGCCGGAGATGCCAAGCGCGAGATACAGCTTCGGCGCGACAGTCTGTCCGGAGCTGCCGATCTGCCGGTCCATCGGCAACCATCCCGCGTCACAGATCGGGCGTGACGCCGCGAGCTCCGCGGACAGCGCCTCGGCAAGCTGCTGCGCCAAGCCGAGATGCTCCGGTCCCTTGATGCCCCGGCCGACCGAGACGATGCGCTCCGCTTGCGTGAGATCGACTGCCTGCTTGGCTTCCTTGAACGGCTCCTCCGGTCGTTGTCGGATTGCGGCCTCGTCCACCGTCACCGGCAGGCGTCGGACAGGGCTTGGAGACGACCCGCGCTGCACCTGATCGGCGCGAAACGACCCGAGCTGCATGCTGACGAAGCACGGCGCGGCCCCGTCCACGACGACGTCGGCAGCGAGCTTGGCTTGGAACATCGGCCGCACGAACACCCATGCGTCGCCGTCCCGTCTGAAGCCGACGCAGTCGGCCACGAGCGCGCGGTCCATCCGCGCTGCGAGCTTTGGCACGAAGTCTCGCGCCTGGTACGTGTGCGCCACGAGCACCAGCGTCGGCGTCTCCGCCTCCACGACGGAGACCAGCGCCGCCGTGTATCCATCCGCCGTGTATGCCGCGAGCGCGGCGTGGTCGACGACGATGACCTCATCGACAGAGGCCGCCGCGAGCTCGCCGGCGACACTGTCGCAGTCGTGACCGACGACGACCACTTTGACGGGGAGGCCCGTCGGCTGCGCGGCCGCCACCACTTCCCACGTCGCCCGATTGAGCTCGCCGCTTCGGTGCTCAGCAATGACCAGGATCATGACGCTAAATCACCCGCGCCTCGCGCAGCGCACGAACGAGCTCCTTCGCCACCTCCGCCGGCGCCCCCTCGAGGCGCTGCGTCTGCTTGCTCTTTTCGGGCACGTACAGGCGAGCGATCCGCTGCCGCGACGCGTTCGACTCCGCGCTCACGGCGCGAATCTCCTTTTTCTTCGCCGCCATGATGCCCTTCAGCGTCGCGTATCGAAGCTGGTTGATTCCGCTCTGAATCGTGAGCAGCGCCGGGAGCGGCACCGTCGTCCACTGGAACCACCCGCCTTCGAGCTCCCGTTTGACCCGCAGCGCGCCCTCGGCGACCGACACATCCATGATGATCGTCGCGTGCGACATCCCGAGCCGCTCCGCCAGGATGACGCCTGTTTGACCGAAGCCCTGATCGTCGGACTGGAGGCCCGTCAGCACGAGGTCGACGCCTTCCGGCCGAATCGCCTCTGCCAGCCGATCGGCAACAACGAACGGATCCGCCTGGACCAGCGCATCGCTGTTCACGTGGATCGCCCGATCCGCGCCACGTGCGAGTGCCTCGCGCAGCACCTGCGTCACGCGCGCCGGCCCTGCCGACACGGCAATCACCTCGCCGCCCTGCTGTTCCTTGAGCCGGAGCGCTTCCTCGAGCGCGTACTGGTCCGGCTCGTTCATCTCGAACTGCGCATCCGTGTCGCGTATCCAGGTGCCATGGTCGTCCACCCGGATAGCCACGTCGCGCGATAGAACCTGCTTGACGCAAACGGCAATCTTCATGGTCGCTTCACAGGCTCAGGGTCGCCACCCGTCACTGCTCGAACCGCCGGAAGAGCAGCGCCGCATTCGTGCCGCCGAAGCCGAACGAGTTCGAGAGGGCGTAGGTGAGGCTTGCGGCGCGCGCCTTCCAGGGCACGTAGTCCAAGTCACAATCGTCATCTGGGTGATCGAGGTTGATCGTCGGCGGGACCTCTTGGTGCTTGAGGGCGAGGGCCGTGATGCCCGCTTCGAGGCCGCCGGCCGCGCCCAGCAGGTGGCCGTGCATCGACTTGGTCGAGGAAATGATGACACGGTACGCGTGATCCCCGAAGCAGCGCTTGATGGCCACTGTTTCCAGCCGGTCGTTGTGCGGCGTCGAGGTGCCGTGCGCGTTGATGTAATCGACGGCGTCCGCGCCGATCCCGCCTTCCTCGAGCGCTTGCCGCATCACGCGGACAGCACCGTCGCCGTCTTGCGAGGGTGATGTGATGTGGAACGCGTCGCCGGACATGCCGTAGCCGATCAGCTCGCAATAGATGGGCGCACCTCGCCGCTGGGCCACGTCGAGCGCCTCCAGGATGACGACGCCGGCACCCTCGCCAATGATGAAGCCGTCGCGGTCGCGGTCGAACGGGCGACTGGCGCGGGCCGGCTCGTCGTTTCGCGTCGAGAGCGCCCGCATGGCGCCAAACCCGCCGATCCCCATGGGCGTGATGGCCGCCTCCGAACCGCCCGCGATCATCGCGTCGGCGGCGCCGCGCTTGTTGACCTCGAAGGCATCGCCGATGGCGTGCGCCGACGCCGAGCATGCCGTGCAGGTGGCTGAGTTCGGCCCTTTCGCCCCAAAGCGGATCGACACCTGTCCGGCCGCGAGGTTGATGATGGCCGAGGGGATGAAGAAGGGTGAGATCTTGCGTGGGCCAGATTCCAGGTACGCCCGGTGCTCACGCTCGATGGTGCCGAATCCACCAATGCCAGAGGCGATGAAGACGCCCACGCGGGGCGCGAGCGTTGGCGAGATCACCAGGTGGGCGTCATCCATCGCGAACTGCGTGGCCGCAATCGCATACTGGATGAAGACGTCCATCTTCTTGACGTCCTTCTTTTCCACGAACTGGAGCGGGTCGAACCCCTTCACCTCACCGGCAATGCGTGTGGCGAACTGTGACGCATCGAAGCGCGTAATGGAGTCAATCCCGCTTCGACCGGCACGGAGGGCATCCCAGTTCGCCTGGGTGCCGATCCCGAGGGATGACACGAGCCCCACGCCCGTAATGACGACCCGCCTACTCAACAAGCTCCTCCGCGTGCTGCCCACCGCGGACAGCACGATGGCTTCATCCACCGAAGCGCGGTCCCCGCAGCGGTGATGGTCGCGTAGCGAGGGCGCCTTGGACCCCTCGCGTCGGCCTCGACACTGCTCGAGGGCGCTCTACCGGGCTCAACCGCGCGGCCTGAAGG
>JBOGIN010000119.1:0-3938 GCA_050742275.1 Vicinamibacteraceae bacterium | reverse complement strand
TAGTGTCATGACTCAGAAATAGATGAAATAAATGTCACGGCCTGGGCGTATTGCTCTACAAGGAGATGATGGAGCATGCGCACAGGACGTCCTCGCACACGCGTGATGTTGTCCCCGGACGAACGGCACCGCCTCGATGCGTTGGCGCACCGATCGCGAAGCGCGCCCGAACTCGCGCGCCGCGCCCGCATCATTCTCGCGTGCGCGGAGGATCGGCCGACGACGACGGTCGCGAAACGCCTGCGTGTGTCCACCACGACCGTCTGCAAGTGGAAGATACGGTTTCTGCACGATCGCCTCGACGGGTTGTATGACGAACCCCGGCCCGGGGCGCCGCGCACGATCGAGGACGAGCAGATCGAGGCGGTCATCGTCCGCACGCTGGAAGAGACGCCGCGTGGGGCCACGCACTGGAGCCTGCGGGGCATGGCCAAAGCCAGCGGCGTGAGCCGCTCGACCGTCAACCGCATCTGGCGCGCCTTCGGGCTGCAGCCGCATCGCAGTGAGACGTTCAAGCTGTCGAAGGATCCGTTACTGATCGACAAAGTGCGCGACATCGTCGGCTTATACATGAATCCGCCGGATCACGCCATCGTCCTCTGCGTCGACGAGAAATCGCAGATTCAGGCGCTCGACCGGACGCAACCGCTGCTGCCCATGCGGCCGGGGCAGGCAGAGCGGCGAACGCATGACTACAAACGGCACGGCACCACGACGCTCTTTGCCGCGCTCGATACGAAGACCAGCCAGGTCATCACGCAGTTTCACCGTCGTCATCGCTCGACCGAGTTTCGCCAGTTTCTCGACGCGATCGACGCGCAGGTGCCCCCGGACCTAGACGTCCACCTGGTGATGGACAACTATGGCACGCATAAGACGCCGATCATCAAGAACTGGCTCCTCAAGCGGCCGCGCGTTCACGTGCACTTCACGCCGACCTCTGGGTCGTGGCTGAACCTGGTCGAACGCTGGTTTGCCGAACTCACCACCAAACAATTGCGTCGTGGCGCGCATCGGAGCGTTCGCGCCCTCGAGGCCGCGATTCGTGAATTCATCGACGCGCATCACGAACACCCGCAGCCGTTCGTCTGGACGAAAACCGCAGATGAGATTCTCGCGAGCATTGCTCGATTTGCACAGCGCACGGTGAACGCCCAGGCCGCAGCATTTATTTCGCGAACCACTGAGTCAGGACAGTAGCTTGCCTCGGAGGAAATCGCCAGTGCGCGCTGCACGTCGCCCGGCCTCTTCGGGAGCTCGAGCGCGTAGGCGAGGTGCGTGTGATCATCGTGTCTGGCGAGCGCGTAAACGCCCTCACCAGCCGGGCGCGCGATCGACACGCGGCGTGTGCCGCGGGTTTTGGTCTCGTAGCGGTCCACGTCGAGCTCGTCCTCCACATCCTCGGGACGCCGCCCCACCTTTTGTACGAACATCCAGTTCCGCTCGCGACTGCGTTCCTCGATATCCGGTAGGCGCTTGCGCCCGACGACCAACAGGCGATACTGCTGGCTATCGTGAGGGCTGAGAATCATGAAGAATCGTTGGATGTCCTCCAGCGCACCAGCCGTGTCCTCCCCCACGCGTGGGCGATACGCGAAGTAAATGTTGCCACGTTCGAGCACGTTCGCCATGGGGCTTCTCCTTGACGAGCGGGCCGCCGCCTTCACCTCAGCATGCCTCCACCCCGTGGCACCGAGGCGCCAGGTGCGAAGGCGGCAGGGCCTCTATTACGAGTCCTTGTCCCTACATGCGGGGTTGGTCGCGCGTGGGGACGACATCGGCGACCGTGGACGAGGAGGCGGTCGGCTCTGATATCCGGCGCACGACGTCGGCCGTCTCTTCCTGCGGCGCCGCGCGTGCGAGGTCCGCCTGGGACACCATGCCGCACAGCCTGGCTTGATCGTCGATGACAGGGATACGGCGAATGCGGTACTCCGCCATGCCTCGCGCGCAGTCGTCGATGGAAGTCCCAGGTGTCACCGTCACGACCGGCGACGTCATGCAGTCGCGCGCGGCCAGCCCGAGCGGATTCTTGTCCAGCGCCACGACCCGGCACACGATGTCACGGTCGGTGATGACCCCCATCGGCCGTTTCGTGTCCGCGCCGTCGACGATGGGGATCTCGCCGCAGTCGTGCTCAACCATGAGGCTTGCAACAGCGGCTAAGGGCGTGTCTGGCGTACAGCACGCAGGGTTGTCCGTCATGATGTCGCTTACGCGCATTGCCATCTCCTCACGAGCCAAATTGCTGGATGCATTCCCATACAAGTGCACGTGGCGTGCCAGAGGATCACTGATGACCTGCCTCAGCCGCCCGTGCCAGGAGTGTCCGCACGGCTTCGTCGGTCACGCGCTCGAAGCCCTTGTACCAACTGTTCAGCGGCCCGAGGAAGGCCGGTGTCTGTAGGCAAACAGTGTCGTCCACATCGTCCTGGAAGTCACTGCACGCAACCATCGAAGCGACGGGCACTGCCACAATGACTCGGCGCGCGCCCTGCGCCCGCACCCCCTTGGCCGCCACGCGCATGGTAGCGCCCGTCGGGAGACCGTCGTGGACGAGGATCACGGACTTATCTACGAGCTCATGCGGCCGCCGCAGCTCGCGATACTTCCGCTCTCGGCGCTCGACCTCTGCTCGCGTGCTTCTCACTTGTGAGTCGATGACTTCGCGCGGCAAGCACAGGCTCTGGACGATCGGCTCATCGAGCAGCTGCACGCCGCCGGAAGTGACAGCGCCAATGGTGAGCTCCCGCTCTGATGGGTGGCCGAGTCGGCGTACGAGAAACACGTCGAGCGGTAGGCCGAGCTCTTGCGCGACGGCGAACGCCACTGGCACACCGCCTCGCGGGAGTCCCAAGACGACGACGTCTTGTTGACCGCCGTACTTGCGGAGCCGCTCCGCGAGCAAGTGACCCGCCTCGTCGCGATTGTGGAACCTCATGAAGCATTACCTGACGCGCCCCAAGTGGCCGCTTTGGCGTTCTTCGCCCCTAAAGGTGTTCTTCGCCCGGCCTAAAGGTCGGGCCTACAGGGGCGTCATGCTCACGATGTCGGGAGGGCACCCGGTTTCGATTTCGATACACTCCGGCGGCGGCGTGTTCGGATCCGAGACCGGCGCGCTCGTACCCCACTCGTCCAACCGAGTGGGCTGTATCTGTCATGTCAGCTACGGGAGCGACTTCATGTATGCGACCACGTCGGCGGCGTCTTGGCGGGTCATCCGGAACCGCGGCATCGGAGGCCTCAACCGCTGGCCGTTGCGGCCAATTGCTCCCTGCGTCAACAGACGTATGGCGAGCTCCTCCGTATAGCCCGGCAGACCACGATTGCGTGGCGCCCGAATGGCCCAGTTGTTTGGCCAGGGCGGCTTGAAGGGAATCGGGGCCCCCATGAATCGCTGCTCAGAGATGATGTTGCCCTCCTCGTCTCGAGGCGAATGGCACTGGGCGCACATCGCTACGCGCTCGACGATGTAGCGGCCGCGCTCGACGTCGCCCGTCGGCGTCTTTGTTTCGGACGCCGCTTCCTCCTGGGCAGGAACCACCGCTGCTGTGGACGCCTGCTGACTCGACATCTGAGTAAGGATCACCAGCACGAGCGTAGCCGACAATACGCGCGTAATGCCCATGGTTCGCACCCTGACTCCAGAATCTGGAGCAACGGTCATGCCGACCGCATGGCCATGTTTGTGCACGGGATCCGGGCATGCCTCGACCTACGTCCCTCATTGTTCTTCTCATCGCGCCAGTGCTCCTGACGGACGGATCTGCGGTTGAGCTAGTGCGACGCAGCGAGCCGAATCCGTTCTGGTTCTTCGAGCCGACGGTCGAGCTCGACGGCGAGGAGCGGGAGAGCATCACGCAGGGAGAGCCGCTCGTGAAGGTCCTCGACGCCGAAGATCAACAACTGGCCGTCTTTGCCGGCGGTTCGCTCGTGAC
>JBOGIN010000118.1:0-2343 GCA_050742275.1 Vicinamibacteraceae bacterium | reverse complement strand
CCTTTCTGTTGACCGAGACCATGGCGAGCTACATGGGCATCAGCATCGTGGGCGGGATCGTCTGGTCACGAGCGAACCGGTGGGGCGCGTTGGCGAGCCTGGTGACCTCGCTCACGACCAATTTCGTGCTCTACGCCGGGATGGGGGAGCGGCTGGATCACTGGGATCCAAATGTCTTCATGGCCTCGTTCCTCACCGGGATCGCGGCATTGGTCGGCGTGAGTCTGTTGACGTCGCCCGAGCCGACAGCGCGCGTCGACGCGTTCGTTGGCCGGCTGCAGACGCCCTCACGCGTGAACTCAGTCTCGGTGACCAGCGAGGCTCTCGACCGGCAGTACTTTGCGAGCCCGCTGCCTCGGTCCGACACGGCCGCGCACGGGGAGCAGTCGCTCCTGGTCAACCTGTTGCAGATTCGCAAGGCCGCGGTCGGAAAGGGCGTCTGGAAAGCCTATGCGATCGACTTGCGTGGTCTCGCCTGGGGCTGGTTCCTGGTGCTGCTCCTCGTGGCGCTGACGGCGTTCTTTCTCCGCCTCTGATCCAAAATGTGGCGAAGGGAGCTCGCGAAGCGGGGTGGCGCGCCCGGAGGGATTCGGGTCTGCGTGAGCCGAAGGCGAAGCAGACTCAACGAACCCGGCGGGCGAAGGGAGCTCGCGAAGCGGGGTGGCGCGCCCGGAGGGATTCGAACCCCCGACCTGCGGCTTCGAAGGCCGACGCTCTATCCAACTGAGCTACGGGCGCCAGCAAGCACAGCGTGCGATCTTAGCACGGGGACCAACCAGCCGCGCCGGGGCAGGCCGCGCCGGGGCAGGTCGCCCGACAAATCGCGGACAATGCTCTGGCGGCCGACACCAAGTGTTCACCGCTCTCGAAACATGCGCGTGGGTGATCACGCGATTCGTCCGGTCAACTCGCCCGAACCGAAAAAGCTCTCCAAGGCGGTCGTCGGCAGTTGGCGTTGTGGTCGGGCGTGGAATAATGATGGGCGTTTCGACGGTCTTCATCTACGAAGGAGGCGTGTGGCTGTTTCACGCGCATCGGACATCGGCCGGAACCAGGCGTGCCCCTGCGGCAGCGGCAAGAAGTTCAAGCGCTGCTGCGGGGCGAGCGGCCGGACCCTCGGCGCTCGCGAGCGTATCGTGCTCCTGGTGCTGATCGGCGTCGTGCTTGCCGCGATCGTGGTGGGCGTCGCCTCGTTTCGCGGAGACGCTGGCGGCAACGCACCACAGCGTGTGTGGTCGGAAGAGCATGGCCACTGGCACACCGTGCCCTAGGGCCGCCCTCGAGCTTGCCCCGCGCCGCGTGAGGTTGCTGTCGTGAGCTTCCTGCGCGGCGAGCGATGCTTCTACCGCATCGCCGCAGGATAGCCTGGTGCTGGTCTACCCTCCTGCCTACAGGCGACATTCTGCAGAGCGGTTCGTTACGCAGTCGTCGCGCCACGAGTAGTATCCTACCCGCGCAGCTCGTCGGTGGCTGCGTTTACCCTCGAAAAGACTTGCGGAGATTCAGGCAATGATCACGGTCGGAATATGTCCTCCTTCCAAGTTTCAACGAGCGATCGGGCTGCTCCTGGCGATGGGGTTCCTCTTCCTCGGCGCCGCGCTCGGGTTCGCCCAGCAAACCACGGGCACTGTGCGAGGCGTCGTGCGCGACGCGCAGGGCGCCGTCGTTCCCGACGTGCGACTGGAGCTGCTCAACACGGCGACCGGCGCCGCGCAGACGCAAACGAGCACGGCGAACGGCCTCTATGTGTTCAACCTCGTTCCACCTGGCATCTACGTGCTGACCACCGAGATGGCCGGCTTCAGGCCTGCCGCCGTCACCGACATCCTCGTGGAAGTGAACAAGGTGACGACGATTGACGTGCGGCTGGAGACGGGAGGGATCCAGGAAACCGTGGAAGTGACGGCCTCGAGGCCGCGCATCGATACCTCGTCTGCCCAGGTGAGCACGAACATCGAGCGCCGCGATATCGAGGCGCTCCCGTCATTCAATCGCAGCATCTTGGAGCTCGTGGAGCTGGCCCCGGGCGTCGATTTCAACCTGGGACCGACCTCCGGCGGTCAAGTCCTCAACATCGAGGGTGTCGGGGCGAGCGTCAACGGCAACCGGAACGGCCGCAACAGCTTTTATTTGGACGGTGTCGACAACACCGGCGTCTTCCGCAACCAGGGTTTGAACTTTCCAAACCCAGACACGGTGCAGGAGATCCAGGTCGCCACGAGCAACACGTCGGCCGAGTTCGGACGCCAGCCGGGCGGCAGCTTCAACGTGGTGACCAAGTCGGGCACGAACCAGTTCCGCGGCACCGGCGCCTACTTCTTTCGCAACAAACAGCTCAACGCC
>JBOGIN010000117.1:0-3470 GCA_050742275.1 Vicinamibacteraceae bacterium | reverse complement strand
GATCGAGCGGCGGGCCCCCTCGGGCCGCCGCGCCGAGCCGCACGGTGACGGGGTTGTTGGACGCCCATGTCCGTGGCGGCTCACTGCTTGCGCGATCGCTTCCGTGGGCGGCTCGGCCGGCGCGTCGGCCGAACGGGCCTGATCGGCGAGATCGGCGTGATCGGCGTAATCCGTGTAATCGGCGAGATCGGCGTGATGGCCGTCACCGGTGCAATGACGGTGATGGGCGTGATCGGCGTGATCGTCGTGATGGGCGTGATCGTCGTCACGGGCGTAATTGCCGTGATCGGCGTGATGGCGGTGATCGGCCCGATGGGCGTGACGGGCGTGCCGCACCCGGGATAGAGGCTGCGGATACCGTCGATGTCGTCCTGGGTCAGCATCCGCTTCGTGAAGTTCGATGAGACCGTGGGGAACATGACCGCGCCGGCCACGTTCGAGTGGGCGAGGCCGAGGATGTGGCCGATCTCGTGGAGCGCCACGGTCTCGACGTCGAACGTGTTGGGCGCCGCGCCGATGTTCCAGGTGTGCTCTGTGTCGTCGAAGTGCACCGGCTTTGGAAGGGTGTTGGTCACGACCGAGCAACCCGGCGGGAAGTCGGCGTGAGCCAGCGTGCCGCCGACCATGTTCAGGTCGGGATCGTTGGCAGGCCGCCAGCCGATCAGCACGTCCGGGTTCTGATTCGAGGTCACCTCCGTGAACGTGAAGTTCACCACGCTCGCCCAAGTGGCGAACGCGTTGCGCACCGCCTGGAACTCGTCGGCGCCCCCAATGTCGTTGGTGCCAACGTCGAAGGCAAAGGTGAGACCGCAGCCGTTCCAGGCGCAGGTCGTGGCGAAGGACACGCCGTTGCTCATGTCGCGCATGGCGCAGCGCGTGGTCGTCATCATGTCGCGGGTGGACACGTCGAACTGGCCCGACTCGCGCAGGCCATGCTGGCGCTGGTAGCGCTTGAGCATCGTCGCCGTCGTGTCATCGAGCAGGCCCGCTTCCGAGATCTCCGCTTCGGCCATGTAGCCGAATCGATTCAGGAACTTCTGCACGTGCTCCAGGCCCTTCGCCCGCTTGCCGCGCGTGGAGGTCGAAACCGCCGCAATCTCCGGAAAGGCAACGATGGTGTCTTTCTTCGGCATTCGCGTGCTCCTTCGTCCGCCGATGGTGTGAAGAGTCGGTCTCACCACTATCAACGTGCGATGCGGCAAACTCGAACAGAGGCCCCCCAGACGCCCGTATGCGATACATTTCAAAGGACACCGACGCTCCATTGCGACTGGCGCCATCAGGCGCGAGAGCGTCCACACCGGTCCGCCCACGAGCGGGCCAGACTGGAGCACGACCGTGATTCGACCGACGATCGCGAACGCCGGCCGGGCCGCTCACCCGGCCGCCATCCTGATCTTTCTCTTTACGCTGGCCTCGGGCGCTGCCGCCCAGCTCGGGTCGCGACCGGTGAGCGAGTGGGAGAAGGTGCTCGACTCCCCCGAGCGCCTGGCGGGCTTGAGAGTCGACGCGGTCCTGGACGCGCTGAAGCTGAGGCCAGAGGATGTCGTGGCTGACCTCGGCGCCGGCACGGGGCCCTTCGTGGTGCCCTTCGGGAAGGCCGCATCCGCGGGGACCGTCTACGCCGTCGACATCGACGAGGAGTTCTTCCCGCGCATTCGGCAGCGGGCGGGTGTCGCAGGGCTGCGGAACGTGCGCACGGTGCTCGGTGGGCTCAGCGATCCACGGCTGCCCGCGCGGGACGTGGACGTGGCGTTCATGCACGACGTGCTGCACCACATCGAAGACCGGGCCGCGTACCTTCGCGCCGTCTCGAGGTACCTGAAGCCAGCCGCGCGGATCGCCATCATCGACTACCATCCGGCCCGGAGCCCGCATCGCGACGAGCCAGCCATGCAGGTATCCCAGGAGCAGGCACAGGCGCTGCTGCGGGACGCCGGCTTCACCCCGGTCGAGGAGGTCGCGCTCTTCGACGACAAGTGGTTCGTGATCTTCGGCCGCGGCGGCAACGGGGAGGTACGCCCGCGTCCCTGATCGAGCGCGACGACCTGACACGCGAAGCCGAGTCGCGGCGCGCGCCTCCCCGTCATGCCGCCGCTTCCTTCGCTTCCTTGTCGAACCAGAGATGTGGCGTAATCCGATGTGACGCCGCGTGCGGCGACCACGTGCGGCAACCACGCCTTGACACCGGCGGCGAGCATCGGATACGTTGCGTGACAACGTTGTCATCCCACCTCCTGTTAGATCTGAGCAAGAATCACAGCCAGTCGGACGCCCATACCCACTGTGAACCCGGAGTCGACGATGAGCGATACCAGCCGACACAACCAGAAGTCCACGACCACCGATGACGACCGTCAAGGATCGGAGCATTCAAGACGGACCTTCATCAAGACGGCTTCAACCGCGGCGGCCGGATTGACGATCCTCCCGCGTTACGCGCTCGGCGGCAAAGGCTTCGTCGCTCCCAGTGACAGGTTGGTGATTGCCGGAGTGGGTGTCGGCGGAAAGGGCGAGTCCGATCTCAACAACTTCTATAAGAGCGGAAAGGCAGAGATCGGCTTTCTCTGTGACGTGGACACGCGAAGGGCCGCTGACTCTGTGCAAAAATTTCCAAAGGCCAGATTCTATACTGACTGGCGTGAGTTATTCGACAAGGAATCGACGCACTTCGACGCCGTCTCCGTTTCGACCCCCGACCACAATCACGCTGTCATTGCGATGGGCGCCATGCAGCTAGGCAAGCACGTCTACGTCCAGAAGCCGCTCACACATGATGTCTATGAGGCAAGGGTGCTTACCGAGGCCGCCAGTCGCTACAAAGTCGTCACTCAAATGGGCAACCAAGGGGCTTCCGGTGACGGGGTCCGCCAGTTGCGCGAATGGTACGACGCCGGCGTCATAGGCGACGTGCATACCGTTCAGATATGGACGAATCGACCCATTTGGCCGCAGGCAGTTCCGTGGCCGTCGAAGGCAGAAGTGCCAAAGGGGCTGGAGTGGGATTTATGGCTGGGCACGGCGCCCTACAAAGACTATGTGGAGCACGTGGTTCCAAGCAGTTGGCGCGGCTGGTGGGATTACGGCACCGGTGCGTTGGGTGACTTGGGGTGTCATCTCATCGAAGCACCTTTCCGGGTCTTGAATCTCAAGTATCCGACGGATGTCCAGGCAAGTGTGAGCAACGTGTACGTCGATTGGGGAGAGAGGGGACGCTTTCCTGACACGCCTCCCGTCGCGAGCCATGCAACGTTGACGTTTCCCAAGACCGACAAGACCAATGGCCCCGTGACCATGCACTGGATGGACGGGGGGATCAAGCCCGCGCGGCCACCGGAGTTGGGGCCGGATGAGTTGTTCGGCGATGGAAATAGCGGACTTCTGTTCATCGGGACCAAGGGCAAGATGATGGCGAGTGAGTATGCTGCAGATCCTCGCCTATTACCGACGTCGCGAATGAAGGACGTCAC
>JBOGIN010000116.1:0-2263 GCA_050742275.1 Vicinamibacteraceae bacterium | reverse complement strand
CCGAGCGCCATGCGCACGCCGATCTCTCGCGTGCGTTGCACCACCGACAGGGCGGCTGCCGCGGCGATGCCGCCAAGCGTGACCAACAGCGCGAGAAGACACACGCCCCCGGCGAGGGACGTCATCGCCCGCCCAGCCCGTAGCTCTTCGCCGATCCCGTTGCTGAGCGGACGCGCTGAAACCGCGAATCTGCGGTCGACACGTGCTGCCGCGTTGGCGGCGGCGCGCCTCATCGCCGCTGCCGGTCCGGATGTTCGAACCAGGATGGTGCCGGTTGTGCCCGGGCTGAACATGAAGGGATCGGATCGCTGGCGAAGCGCGAGGTAGGCCGCGTCGCGGACGATTCCGACGACCACATGCGATTGGCGGTCGTAGTCACCAGTGGTCACGCGCGTGCCGAGCGGGTCCGCCGACGGCCACAGCCGCCTTGCCAGTGCCTGATTGATCACGATCTCGTCGGGGCTGCGCTCGTCCAGCCACCGCCCGCGCACGAGCTGCAGGCCAGACGTCTCGAGGAAGCTGGCGGCATACACTTCCCTCGTGAGCCGTTGTTCCATAGACAGTCTATGGAATACAGTGGGCGCACCAGGATTGTCAAACGAAATCGTGCTGCATGCTGTCGGGTGGATGGCTACGTCGCCACGGGCACCTTGGCCCCGGAAGTCACCTGTGTTGACTGTAGGGGCCGGCTTCAGCTGGCCCTGGCCCGCCTAAAGGCGGCCCCCACGATTGTCAACACAAGTGAATTCTGGCGAATTCTGGGGTTAGGCATCAGGGATCCCGACACGCATTGCCGCCTATCCCTCCGCGAGCGTCTTGAGCTTCTGCAATGCCTTCGGCCAGGTGTCTTGGAACATCGCCGCGTGTTCCTCGTTGGTGTCCATCTCGACCACGACCTCCGTGCCCTTGTTCGTCTCACGGAACGTGTAGTTCTCGAGCGCGCCCGCCCAGGCGCGAACCGCGTCGCTCGTCGTGTCCTTCTTGCCGTCCTCCACGAAGCCGAGATGCTCGATGGAGACGTACTCGTATGGCCTGTTCTCCTTGATGCGGCTTACCATGCCGGATAGCTTGCCCTTCTCGTCCGGAGCCAGGAACAGGATCTCGCTGCCCTTGTTCCAGTCACCGACGTAGTGCGATCCGGCCATGAACGCCTCGGTCCAGGTCCGATAGGTCTCGTCATCGAGCATCGTGTTCCAGGCCTTCTCTTTTGGGGCGTTGATTTCGATGGAAAACTTGAGCTTCTGCATGCCTATCTCCTCCGTTGTTGGTTGGCCGTCACCATTCTGTCCTGTTTCGTGCGCGCTCGTCACGGTTGGCGGCGCAGCAAGTGGAAGCATAGCCGACGCTAGCGATACCCCGTGACGTCTGCCGGCTTGCCAGGATCCTGCACGTCGACCATGTACCGCCAGGCGTCGGGCTGACTGCCGTCGCGGTCAGTGAAGCCGTAAACCTTCGCGAGCTGTCCGCTGGAGAGCGACCTACCGGTCCACCGTGCGACATCCGGGTCTTGCGCGAGCGCCACCACCGCGCGGCCGACGAACGCCGGGCTCTCCGAGATGGCGAAATGTGGTTGAAACGTCGTCGCATCACGCCAGTGTGCTTCCGTGACGCCAAACGCGTCGAGCATGGCTTCGGAACGGAGCCATCCTGGCGTGAGCGAGACCGCCGTCGCGCCGTGCGGCTTCAGCTCGTGGGCAAGCGCAAACGCCATCCGGAGGACCGCCGCCTTCGGCAGGTCGTAGAAGAACGAGTTGCGGTACGTCCGCTCGTTGTACTCCGCCGTCCCATCGTTCACCTCGACGACCAGCCCGCCTGGTTGTTCGATGAGCAGCGGGAGCGCGAAGTGGCTGGTGATTGCGTGTGTCTCGATGGCCAATCGCAGCGAGCGCAACCCGTGCTCCAAATCTGATTTCCAGATCGGCGTGCTCCACTCGATCTTCGTGGCGCCAAAAATGTCGTTCACCAGGATGTGTAGGGCGCGCTGCTCGCGCCCGATGCGATCCACCAGCGCCCGTACTTCCTCTGGCACCAGGTGGTCCACACGAACGGCAATCCCTCGACCGCCGGCTCGATCGACGAGTGCCGCCGTTTCGTCGATTGTCTCCGGCCGGTTCATTTCTGACGTGGTCGTGCGCGTCGTGCGTCCGGTGCAGTACACCGTGGCGCCGGCGGCGCCGAGCTCGACGGCAATGCCGCGCCCGGCGCCGCGTGTGGCGCCAGCAACCAGCGCGACCTTCCCCTTCAAGGTCATCGATCCTTCCTG
>JBOGIN010000115.1:0-6508 GCA_050742275.1 Vicinamibacteraceae bacterium | reverse complement strand
GCCTGGAACAGCGTGAGGTACGACTCGCGAATGTAGTCCGATTCGGAGCGGCCGAGCGCCGAAGCCGCCGTGGCAATCCCTTCCTCGCTCCCTTCCAGCTCGACGAACACGCCAACGGGTGTCTCGTCGATGGCCACCAGGACGCCCGGCGCGGAGAATTCCTCGCGATACTTCTGGTAACGCACGGATGGGCGAAAGCCGAGCCGATCGAACAGCTCGCGCATGGCCCGCCCATCCCCGACGGCGGTTTCGATCTCCTCGCGCACTTTCATGGCAGCCGGTTGAACCGGCCCCTTGAACGTCACGCGGCTCTCTTCACCATCCAGGCGAATTCTCAGCGTGCAGCCGCGCTGCGCGAGCAGGCGTTCGGAGGTGTCGAGCAAGGTATCCTCTTGAAGGCGCCTGGCGCTCACGGACGTGGCGCCGGCGGCGATGACCGCACGCCGCGCCTCGTCTATCGAGGGAAAGCGCAGCTTGATCTCGCGCTCCACACCCGCGCGTGTCATTTTCGTACCGGAACGAAGACGCGCTGCCCGTCGCGGAGCACGAGCAGCCGAGCGAGACGATCCTGGGGGATCGCCTCCAGCAGCTTCGAGGCGTCAGCGGCGTTCGCGACCGGCCGGTCGTTGATCTCGATGATCACATCGCCGCGAAGGAGCACGCCCTCGGCGGCGCTTTGCGGCTCGATGTCGGCAATCAGCGCGCCGCGGCCGACGCGCTGGAGGCGCAGTCGGCGCACGAGCTCGGGCGGCACCTCATCCAGCGTCACACCAATACCGCCGCTCTCCGGCTTGCGAGAGGACGTCATCTCGGCCACGGGTTCCGGCTCGTCCTCGTCGAGCTTGAGCTCCCCAATCACCACGTGCGTCGTCTGCGGCTTCTGACGGCGAAGCAGCTTGACCGCGACGCGCGTCCCGGGACGGGCCCGCGTCACGAGGTCGACGAGCGCCCCATCGTCTTGCACCTCGCGGCCACCGAACTCGACAACGACGTCGCCCGGGAGCAGGCCACCTCGACTTGCCGGTCCGTCGGGCTCGACCGCGGCCACGATGGCGCCCACTCGGCGCGTCAAGCCGAAGTCCTCGAATCCGGCCGACGGCAGCCGTTGAATGCGAATACCAATCACGCCGCGCGTCACGTGGCCCGCGCGGAGCTGGGGAATGATCTCTCGGATGACGTTGATGGGAACCGCAAACCCGATCCCCAGGTTGTTGGCGCGTGCGGTGAGGATTGCGGTGTTCACTCCGACGACCTCACCGCGGATGTTGAGCATCGGGCCGCCTGAGTTCCCGGGGTTGATGGCCGCGTCGGTCTGCAGCGTGTCCACCGCCCGGCCCTCGGCGACGTCGAGCGGTCGGCCGAGACCGCTGATGACACCGACGCTGATCGAATGCTCGAAGTTGAACGGGTTGCCGATGGCCATCACCCAGTCACCGGGCCGCATCAGATCCGAATTACCAAAGCGCGCGACCGGCAGCTCGCCGTCCGGCAGCCGCGTGAGCTGGATGAGCGCGCTGTCGGTCAGCGGGTCGCGTCCCACGACCTTCGCGGGGTAATAGTCGTCCGGGGCGCCGCCGAAGAAGCCAACGTCGATACCGACTGCGCCTTCGACGACATGGTTGTTGGTGAGGATGAAGCCGGCCCTGTCGATGATGAAGCCGGAGCCCGCTCCCCGGACGCGCTCGCGCGGCGTATCGCGGCGCGGGCGGTCGCGCGGCTCGCCGCCGAAGAAGCGGCGGAACAGGTCATCTCCCTCGAAGAGATCGCTCGATTCACCGCGCTCGGTCGATTCCGTGCGAATGTTCACGACGATCGGGCTGACGGCGGTCGCGACGTTACGAAACGTTTGCGCGTCCACCGGTCCGGTGAGCGGCGCACTGTTCATGGGCGGCGGGGCCGTCAAGCCGCTCGCATCGGAATGGGGCGCGAGATCGAGGCGCGAGGCGAGCACCATGCCGATAGCCGTAGAAGCCACCGCGACGAGTAGCAGATAAAACCACGTCGTTCTGCGAGCCGGCATGATGACTACGCCCCCCTGATTCCCGCTGACCCCTACTGACGCCTGACCCCTGCCCCCTGCCCCCTGACGCCTGTTTAGCCAAGCGTCACGATGGCCGCTTGGCGAGGCCCCGTGACGGTTGCAGCGCGGTCGCTCACGTACATGTTGATCTCGGTCCTGACGCCGAAGCTGTCGAAGTAGAGACCCGGTTCCACCGTGAAGCCGGTGCCCGCCAGCAGCCGGCGATCGTCGTGCGTTTCGTAGTCGTCGAGATTGGCGCCGTTGCCGTGGATCGTTTCGCCAAGACTGTGGCCGGTGCGGTGCAGGATGTGATTGGCGTAGCCGGCCGTCTCCAGCACGGCGCGCGCCGCGCGGTCTGCCTCGAAGCCGCGAATCGGGCGCCCCGCCGCGACCGCCTCGCCGATCGCCGTCACTGCCGCGTCGCGCGCCAAAACGATGCTGGCAAAGGCGCGCTCGTACTCGTCAGGCACGTCCCGCCCCGTGAACCCGACCCACGTGATATCGGCGAAGATGGCGCCCGGTTCGTCCAGCTTACCCCAGAGGTCGAGCACCACGAGCTCGTTCTGGCGGAGTGGCCGGTGCCGGTCGGCAGTGGGGAGATAGTGCGGATCGCCGGCGTTCGCCATTGCGGCCACTACGGGCGGCGAGTCGCTGATGAGCCCCGCCTCGGCAAACCACCCGACCATTTCCTGCTGTAGTGCGTATTCCGTGGTGTCGCGGCCGCCCGCCACGCGGCGGAGCGCGTCGAAGGCACGATCCTTGATCTGGTAGAGACGCTCGGAGGCCGCACGATGCGTCTCGACGCCGCGCCCGCTCCATCGCACCTCGAACTGCTGGACCAGATCGCCGGATGAGACGACCTCGACTCCACGCCGCCGGACGGCTTCGACCGTTCCGGCGTCGACGCGGGCAATATACGGGATAGCGCATTCGGCCGAGTACTCCATCGCGACACGCCGGCAGCCTTCGAGCACACGGGCCAAACCGGTCTCGAGCGAGCCGCGATCGGCGTACTGCCATTTGCGCCCGGGCAGCCCGTCGAGCGCGTGTGCTTCGATGCGATGCACGAGGCCGCGCGGCTCCCCAACCGCCGGCACGACGTAGTACCAGCGGCGGGTGGCGAGCTTGCTCGAGCCGTTCAGGCCCGCCAGCTTGCGGGCAATGGGATTCGACCCGCGAAAGTCGTACAGCAACCAGGCGTCGATCCCCTCCTCGCGGAGCGCGGCTTGGACGGCGGCAACATCCAAGGGCATTCAGGCAGTATAAACGAAGGGGTCAGGGATCAGGGGTCAGGGGTCAGCAGGTGTCAGGCCTGAAGCCTCCTGACGCCTGACCCCTGACCCCTGACGCCTGCTTGCCCCTTGCCCCCTGCCCCTCGCTCCTTGGATAATGTGCCAGCGCCAGCGTGCTGCCTGTTTCCCTCCGGGTTCTTGGTCCCGGTTCCTGGTCTCGAGTCATGCGACGATCGATGTTTGGCCCTGTTTTGGCCGCTCTCATGGGCGCGGTTCAGGCACAGCCCTCCGCGCCGCCTCGCCAGACCCCGGCGAACGACCAATCGCAGTCTCCTCCGTCGACTACCTCCCAGCCGTCATCGTCATCGGCGCCGCAGCAGCCGCCTTCCACCGCGGTCTTCCGGACGGAGGTCAACTACGTCGAGGTCGATGTCTCCGTGACCGACGAGAAGGGCAACTTCGTGCGCGGCCTCACGCGAGACGACTTCCAGATCTTCGAGGAGAAGATCCCGCAGAAGATCGCCACCTTCACCGAGGTGGCGATTCCCGTCGAGCGCACGGAGACGACGCTCTTCGACGGCAAGCCGCTGCCGCGAGACACCGCTTCGAACCAGCAGCCCCTCGACGGACGCATCTACGTGATGGTGCTCGACGACGTGCACACCCATGCGCTGCGGTCGTCGCTCGTCAAGAAGGCTGCCAGCGAGTTCATCGAGAAGCATCTCGGCAGAAACGATCTTGCGGCCGTCGTCTACAGCGGCGGCCGCACCGATGCGGGGCAGGAGTTCACGAGCAACAAGCTGCTGCTCGCGCAGGCCGTCAATCGTTTCATGGGACGCAAGATTCGATCGGCGACGCTCGAGCGGTTGGACGCCTACAACCGGCAGCGCGGGACGCCGCCCGCAGACAACAATCGGCAGGGCAAGGGCATTCAGGACCCGCTGGACTTCGAGCGTGCGTACAACGCACGCACCGCGATGGGCAGCCTGGAGAACATCGCGAAATACCTGAACAACGTGCAAGGGCGCCGCAAAGCGATTCTCTTCTTCAGCGAGGGGCTCGACTACGACACGCTGGACGTGATGGGCGATATCCAGCGGAACGCCTCCGACGTCCTGTACGCCATGAAAGACGCGATCGCGGCGGCGACACAGAATAACGTGGCCTTCTACACGATCGACCCACGTGGGCTGGGCGCCATGTTCGGCGACGAGAGCATCGAGATGACGGCGCCTCCCGAGGATCCCGCCTATGGCATCAGCACGCAGTCGCTCGAGTCCGAAGCACGCCGCTCGCAGGATAGCCTGCGCACGCTCGCAGAAGAGACGGGCGGTCTCGCGGCCGTGAACACCAACGACTTCGCGACGGCCTACGACCGCATCGTCCGCGCGAACAGCCACTATTACCTGCTCGGCTACTATCCGAAGTACGGGCGTCGCGATGGCCGGTTTCGCCGCATCGAGGTGCGCGTCAAGCGTCCGGGCGTCAAGGTCATGGCACGGAAGGGATACCTCGCGCCGCGCGGCGACGAGGAGGAGCTGCCCGAGACGCCGGCACCGACCGACACGTCCGCCGAGGTCAAAGAGCTGCTCGGCAGCCCGCTGCCCCAGCCGGGGCTCACGCTGGGCGTCACGGCTGCCGCCTTCAAGGGCACCGGCGAGAAGGCCGACGTGGCGGTGACCATTCAGGTGCCGGGGCAGGGGCTGTCGTTCAAGGAAGAGAACGGCCGTGCCGTGAACCAGATCGAGGTGTCGCTCATCGCGATCGACCAGAAGGCCAAAGTGCAGGGCGGCGACCGCGTGCTGATCGATCCCAAGCTGCGACCGGAAACCCACCAGCTCGTGCAGCTCACCGGCTTCCGCCTCGTGCGCAAGCTGGAGCTGGCGCCCGGCCGGTACCAGCTCCGCGTTGCCGCACGCGAGGAGGAGAAGGGGACGCGAGGCTCGGTCTTCTACGACCTCGACGTCCCCGATTTCGACGAGAAGAAGCTGTCGATGAGCGGCATCCTGCTCACGTCGCGCGCGGCAGCCCTCACGCTGACGCCGGCGTTGGACGATGAGATCAAGAAGATGCTCGAGACACCGCCCACGCCCGTGCGTACGTTCGTACCCGGGGATACGCTGACGGCCTACGCGGAGGTGTACGACCGGCTCGAGCAGGCGCACAACGTTGCCGTTACCGCTCGGGTCAAAGCTCTTGACGGACGCGAAGTGTTTCGTGCGACGGAACAGCGCGCCTCGACGGAGCGCGAGGGCAAGAGCGGCCGCTACGGTCACAAGGTGGAGATCCCATTGGTCGACGTCAAGCCGGGCAGGTACGTGCTGCAGATCGAGGCGGTGCCGACGATCGGCAAGGAGGCTGTTTTGCGCGAGCTTTCGTTCGAGGTCGTGGCGCCGCCAGCGCCGCCGCCCAGCACCGCTCAAGGCCCACAGGAGGCGCAAGGAGAGAAGGATGCCGTGGCGTTCGCCAACTTCGCCTTCGGTCCGTCGAGCAACCGCACCAAGCCGGAGCAGATTGTCATTCGTTCGCAGGCCGAGTGGGAGAAGGTGTGGGAGTCGCTCCCGACCAAAAAGCCGCTCCCGCAGGTCGATTTCGAGAAGGAGATGCTGGTGGCCGTGTTCCTCGGCCGGCGCTCCACGGGAGGATACTCGGTGCGGGTGGACAGCGTCCGCCGCGAAGGCCCTGGCATCGTCGTCGCGTACCGAGAAGTCGCTCCAGCGTCGGGCGCTGTACGAACGCAACAGTTGACGACCCCATTCGTCGTGGCGCGTATCGTGAAGAGCGACGGAAGCGTCAGATTCGAACAAGTGGGGGCGGGCGTGAACTCCCAATGACGGATCGCGTCGCCCCAGGCGTGACGACCACCGGACTCGATCCGCGACTGGCCGCCGTGCTCGCCTACTCCGCCTGGTGGATGAGCGGGCTCGTGCTGCTCCTGCTGGAGCGCGACAACCGCTTCGTGCGGTTCCATGCCCTCCAGGCGCTCGTCGGCCTGGGTGGGCTGGCGCTGCTGACACTGCTGCTCGCCGTCATGTCGCTGCTGATGCTGACCGTGTCCTACACGGCGATGTGGGTATGCGGCTACGTGGTGGAAGCGGTGGCGATCCTGGGCGTGTTCGTATGGCTGGTCTGCCTGTACAAGGCGTCGAGAGGCCATTGGTGGAAGCTCCCGCTGGTGGGGGCGTGGGTCGAGCGAGTGGTCACGGAATAACACATGGCGCGTAGGCCCAAGGGCCTGCGCGGCGCACGCCTACAT
>JBOGIN010000114.1:0-3648 GCA_050742275.1 Vicinamibacteraceae bacterium | reverse complement strand
CTGCTACGACGCAGACGACGCTCTTCCCCGGGCGGCTGCGCAACGGACAGCGGACCTCTGTCGGCGTTCAGCTGGTCTCGGGGAGCTACTTCGAGACGCTTCGCGTCCTCCCCGTGCGCGGGCGCATGCTGACGGCCGCTGACACCGGCGCTGCCAGCCCGCCGGTAGCGGTCGTCAGCGACCGTTTCTGGAGGTCGCAGATGGGTGGTGCTGGCGACGCCATCGGACAGACGCTCGAAATCAACGGCGTCGCGGCGACCCTCGTCGGTGTGGCACCGCCCGGCTTCACTGGGGCTTGGTTGGATGACACGCCGGACGTGTGGTTGCCGCTCACGCTGCAATCCGAGGTTCAGTATGAGAGCAACAGGAGCTCCTACGGTCCGGTCGACCTGAGCCAATCTTTCCTCGGGCAGGACCGCATTGCCTGGCTGAATCTGGTCGGACGCGTGCGGGAGCCAGATCGGCGCCTGGGGGAAACGCTCCTGCAGCGTGCGAATCGCCTGGGTCTGCGCGAGTTCGCGGTCGCGGCCACGACGAACTCGCGCGGCCGGGCTGAGTTACTGGCCCAGAGGCTTGCAATCGAGCCGCTCGCGCACGGGTTCTCCGGACTACGCGCCCGGCACACGGATATGCTCCTCGCGCTGATGGGCCTCGTCGCGATGATCTTGCTCCTCACCTCCGCGAACGTCGCCAACCTGCTCCTCGTCCGGGCCGGCCTGCGCGGGCGTGAGGTGGCCGTTCGGATTGCCTTGGGGGCGACGACGAGTCGAATCACGCGGCACGTGCTCACCGAGGCGTTGCTGCTCGCGGGCCTTGGCGGGCTGGCCGGGGTTGTGGCCGCCGGCTGGTCGCGCCACGTGCTTGCCCGGGAGATCGTGGGAACGTCGAGCCTGCTGCCTGCGGGGTTCTCGCTGGATGTGCGAACGCTCACGTTTGCTGCGTGCATATCGCTCGTGACGGCGATAATCTTCGGCCTCGCCCCTGCCCTTCGCGCGGCACGCGCCGGCAGTCTCCCCAGCGCCGGCCTCAACGAGCGACAGACCGTCGGGCTTGGGACAATGAAGGGCATGCGCCCGCTCGTCGTCTTTCAGCTCGCTCTCTCGGTCGTCGTCGTCTTTGGGGCGACGCTCTTGAGCCGCTCGCTGATGAATCTGGTGCGCGTCGACCCGGGCTTCGCGGTCGAGCACCTCGTGAGCGCGTCCTTCGATGCACGGCGTCTCGCCTCCTCAGGTCATGCGTTGACCGCCACGGTGGACCGCCTCGTCTCGGCGACCGACGCCGTTCCCGGCAGGCGGTCGGCCGCCGTATCCATATGTGGCCTGCTCGCGGGTTGTTCGTACGGCACCGACATCCGGATCGAGGGGATGGAGGGAATGGCTCACGTACACCAGAACTGGGTTGGACCGAAGTACTTTGCGACCGTTGGTCTCCCGCTCCTTCGCGGGCGAGCGTTCGACGAACGCGACACCGAGCACGGTTTGCCAGTCGCCATCATCACCGACTCCATCGCGCGCCGCTACTTTACGGGGCGCGACCCCATCGGCAGACGCCTCAGTAACCGCGCCGCGGGACAACCGGACGACGCCGAGATTGTGGGCGTCGTCGGCGATGCGCGCTCCGTGTCTCTTCGGGAAGAGCCGGTTCCGATGGTCTTTTATCCGCTCAGCCGACGCCGTGCGGATGCTGTACCGACGGCGCTCGACATCCGAGTGTCGGGCGACCCGAATCTGGCGGTGCGAACGGTGAGCGAAGCACTGAAGCGTGCCGAGCCGGGGCTCACCTTCAACGTCACGTCGATGCCGATGCGTGTGAGCGAGCAGATGGAGCGCGAGCGCATGGTGGCGTACCTGACGTCTGCATTTGCCGGCCTCGCGCTGCTGCTCGCATCCGTCGGCCTTTACGGTGTCCTCTCGTACATCGTCGCGCAACGGAGCCGGGAAATCGGTCTTCGCATGGCGCTCGGCGCCCAGCGCTCCAAGGTCCTCGTGCTGGTGCTCAAGCAGGGCGCAGTGCTCGCTCTTCTTGGACTCACGTTGGGGCTCGCAGCTGCCCCCCTCGCGACAGGCTCGCTGCAAGACATGTTCTTCGAGGTCACGCCGCTCGATCTTCCGACGTTCATCAGCGTCGCCAGTGTCATGCTCGTCGTCGCGGCCCTTGCCGCAGTCATCCCGGCGCGACGCGCGACGAAGGTCGATCCAATGGTCGCGCTACGCTGCGACTAGCCGCACTTGGACCATGTCTCGTTCTGCGAACCTCATGCCCATCGGTGCGTCGTCGATTTGGCTCCATCACGGAGCGCAACGCACTCGACCACGTCAACACCCCGGGCTTGACATGGCACAGCGTCCGCCGCGACGCTGGCCTCATGGCCTTCGTCCCTCCGGGACCCGAAGAGCGGCTGCATGCCATCGGCTCGCTCGCCCACTTACCTGCACGCCTCCAACGCGCGTTCAGTCCAGGCGACGATTTCGAGCCGGTGCCTCTGCCCGCGCGCCGGGACTGGCTGAACGTGAGTCGCGAGCCTGGACAGAGCTTCGAGCGATTCACTCGCACCGCATCACGGCATCGGAGCGACGGCGTGCGTCGCATCCTGCTTCAGCCGCTTGGTAGTTTCCCGACGGAACAATCCGAGCTGCTGTTGGCCCTACGGCGATTCGCGACCGCGTTCTTCGGTCTCGACGTGCAACTGCTGCCGCCGCTCTGCATCGATGGCATCATCACCACGCGGCGTAATCGGTTCACGGGCGTGCTGCAGTTGAAGACCCGCGACATCCTTCCGTTGCTCGCGAGCCACGCTCCGCCGGACGGTTGCGTCCTTGCCGTCACCGCGCACGACCTCTATGCACACGACACTTGGCGCTTCGTCTTCGGCGAGGCCATCGTCGACGAGCGCGTCGGCGTGATTGGCCTCGCCAGATACGATCCGAGGTTCTACGACAAGCCGTCCGATCCCGTCCTGCTCTTGTGCCGAAGCTGCAAGGTGCTGGCACACGAAGTGGGCCACATGCTCGGCATGCTGCACTGCGTGTTCTTCAGCTGCCTGATGAACGGAAGCAATAGTCTCGCGGAGAGCGACGGCCGGCCGCTTCATCTGTGTCCCGTCGATCTCCGCAAGCTCCAGTGGTTGCTCGGTTTCGATATTGTCGAACGATACCGCCACCTCCTGGCATTTTGGCGCGACGTCGGCGTCACCGCCGAAGTGCACTGGATTGAGCGTCGCCTCGAGATCATCGAAGGGCAAGATCACTGACGCTGAACGATAGCGCCTGTAAACTTCCCGCGACGAAGGCCAACAGCGGTGCGGAATTGACACTCATCCGGCACATTCGTCTCTCATGACTATGAAGCTTCGCGCTTTCCTCACAGGGGCCCTGCTCGCCTGCGCCAGCCCGGCACTCGCGCTCAACATCGTGCTATCGAACGACGACGGCTTGACGAGTAACCTCGTTGCGCTATACGAAGCGCTCGAGGCCGCGGGACATGACGTGATTGTCTCGGTCCCCTGCACGGGCCAGAGCGGACGCGGCGCGGCGATCGTGATGTACAGCACGACCGTCAACGTTAGCCCGGATTATTCGTGAAGGATCTTATCCCGGTACGCATTGGGTCTGATCGGGTGCAGGTTACGGAGTTAGGGAGGGGTTAGGA
>JBOGIN010000113.1:0-2491 GCA_050742275.1 Vicinamibacteraceae bacterium | reverse complement strand
GTCTTCAATCGGGCGCAGAAACGGCAGGATGCGGTCGAGACTGCTCACAGCGCACCTCGTGACAGGTGGTCGAAATAGCTCGTCTGCACATCCAGGTAGTACGGCTTCAGATAGCAGTACTGCGGCGGGAGCGGATTGATGCCGTCGTAGGGCACGGCGACGGCTTGGGCATTCTGGAGTTCGGTGAAGACGCGCGGGGAAAAGATGTGCTCGTGGTGCGGCGCGTAGCTCTTGCTGGCGCTGAGCGACTGGCGACTCGCCGTCGGCCGTCCCGTCAGCAGCGAGATGTGCGCGTCACGGCTCGACTCGGAAATCGTATAGTGCGGCTTGAGCCGATCACTCCGACCGCAGAGCTCGGCGGCAGTCCGCGCGGTGAACTCGTCGCTCGTGGCGAGGAAGATCTTGGTCCGGAAGCACTGGAGCAACGTCCGCCAGCTCTCCTCGCCCGGCAACGCCGAGCGCAACGAGCTGATGCTCTGCGTCGCGACGATCGGGATCAGACGTGCCTGTCGCGAAAGCGCGAAGGTCCGTTCATCACCGGTCGGATCGGTCTCTCCGACCGTCGCAAACGCGTGATACTCGTCGCAGACGAAGAGCAAGTCGCGCCACGTGCGCGTCGGGTACGCTGCGATCCGCGGAATGCGCTGGAGCACCGCGCGCTGGAAATCGAGCTTCAGCATGACACCCAGAATGCGGGCCAGGCCCGGATTCATGCCGACCGGAAAGTTGAGCGCCAGAACATGTCCGCTCTCCAGTAGGGTGTCAAGCGGTGCGAGGGGCTTGGGATCGCCGGGCCTCGGCTCGTCGGTGTAGGCACTACGCGGCGGGCAGAAGGCACGGTGCACGGCGGGGCTGTCGTCGAAGAGCGATAGAAACACGACGATGCCCTCGACGATGGACGAGCGGAGTCGGCCATCGAGCTTGCTCCAGCCATGCAGATACCAGCGCTCGACGGCTTCGACTTGGTGCTTCCGCGCGGCCCAGCCTGTCCCTGTGGCCCGTTGTACGCGGTATGGCACATGGCGTGCGTCGAGCGAAGTCTCGAGGCTTGCCTCGTACGGGTGCGCGACGTGGTCTAGATCCTCGTCGTACCAGTGGCTCCACGGCGTCTGGCTGTAATACAGACGGTGATCCTCCCGGCGAACCACCAGGACATCCGGCGGCTCGGCCAGCGCGGCCTTGACGCGGCGAATGTCCTGGTCGATCCGTCCATCCTCCAGGATGTAGCGATATACCTCTGAAAAGGTTGTGTAGCCGTCCGTGATTCGACGCAGCAGGATGACGAACTTCAGCAAATCGGTGTACGCCTGCTGCCAGAAGGGCTCCTTGGATTTCCCAAACAGGTTATTCAGGAGCGTGGCGATCGCATACGCCACGGCGTAGGGATCGAGGTCGTTGTGCAGCGGGTTGTAGCAGACGCCTGTCTCGAGCCCGATCTCGACGTAGTCGGTCTCCCGTCCGGAACGTCGAAGCATGGAGCGCACGTGCTTGCAGAAGTCGCCTTTCACTTCCAGGACGAGGCCGCCGATCTTGCGCGCGGGATCCTCACCGCGCCAGCGGAGGAGTTGGTCCACGTAGGGATACATGCAGCCGGACGTCTTCCCGGTCCCGACAGCGCCCAGGATCATGACACCGGTGTGGAGCCCTCGCTCGGGAATCCTGAGCCACTGCGGATTCGGCGCGCGACCAGGCGTCGTCCGGTAATGCGTCTCGCCCAGCACGAGCATGGGCGCGGGTCGCGTCTCGGGCGCCGGGTAGGGCGGGAGTGGCCGGGCACGCGCGGCCGGCGCGTGACGATAGACGGCGATCGCGGCGAGCGACAGCAGCAGCGACGCCGCGAAGAACGGCGTGGTGAACCACAGGATGGCGTAGCCGTAAGCGAGGACCAGGGATACGTGTGGCGCCTGTGCCGCGATCACTCCAAGAAAGACATCGTCGGGCGGCAGCGGATAGGCGGACAGCCCCCATATTCCGGCGCCGGCCGCCGCACTCAGAGCGACTGCACGACGCACCTCTACGATGGCTCGCATTGCGTCCTCCTCAAAGGGCGTACTACCGCCCGGTCGTGATGGCGTCGTCGGCGCCCGCCACTGGCCGTCCAACAGTGGCCGCCCTCCCACCAACGATCGCGCGACGCGGTGGCGTGTGCGGGCGCGGTACGCAGGAGCCCGGATGCGTCGCACGCCAGCGCACGAACTCCTTGTCCCGGGCGAGTACCGTGTCGATCAACTGGTTGAGCACATACTCAGTCGACTCACCGATGAAGTGCGCATACGCGTAGAGCGTCTCGGTGTTCTCGTGGTCGAGCCGCGTCCGATACTTGACGAGGTGTTTCCCGCGCGTGCGCGGTTTGATGACGGACATTGGTGTCCTCCGTTGATGAGGGCCGTTCACGTTCCGGTGACCGTTTCGAGGCATTGCGCGCGACGACCGGGTGGTTGCCTCTGAGCCCCACGTCGTGTCCTCGGAACGGCAACGTCGAGGTCTCAGG
>JBOGIN010000112.1:0-4495 GCA_050742275.1 Vicinamibacteraceae bacterium | reverse complement strand
CATATCGTCCATTATCTAACGTACCTGCTCGGCACGGCCAGTCTTCCTCGAGCTGGTCCTGATCTGCGCGGCCTGTGATCCAGAAGGTGGATGATGGTGCAAGACCCGTGAGCGGCAACATATCGGCATAGCCGACTGCGCTGACGCCAGGAAGTGCCGAAACGCGATCAGCAACCTGTCGCGCGAGCACACCTGGCAGCTCCGCGTTGGCGTCGCTCTGCGCTGTCTCGTCTGGCGAAGAGCGAAGCGACGCGACACTGACCCTCAGCGTGACGAGCTGCTGCGTGTTGAAACCGGTATCGATGTGGAGCAATCGATAGAGGCTCTTGCCCAGCACCCCAGCGCCCACGAGCAGGATCGCCGCCACGGCGAGCTCGGCGACGACGAGATACGCCCCCGCGCGCCGCCACGTCGTTCCCGCTGCGCCTCGTCCGCCGTCCTTCAAGCCGGTGGATTCCCCGCTCATCGACGCGCGCAGCGCGGGCGTGAAGGCAAACGCCACCGCGGCGACCAAGGAGATCGCGCAGGAAAACGCCACAAGCCGAAGGTTCAGTCCAACACCCTGGAGGTACGGCATGCGGCTGATCATGTCGGCGGTGAGCAGGCTGGTCAGGTATCGCAGGCCCCACGCGGCCAGGATCACTCCCAGCAATCCGCCGGCGGCGACCAGGACCACGGCTTCTGCCGCGAACTGCAGCGCCAACCGCCCGGATGAGGCGCCGAGGGCGTGGCGCACGGCGATCTCTCGCAGGCGGCTGTCCGATCGCACCAACAGCAGGCTCACCACGTTGATGCATGCGATCAGCAGCAACAGGCCGGCGCCGATCATCAACATCAGGAGGATAGGACGGACCTCGCCGAGCATGAGGTCGCGCAGAGGAGCCAGCTTCCCGACCTCGGGATCCGCCTGCTGGTCGGGATACTGGCGTTGTAGTCGCTCGATGACGGCGGTAAGGCTCGTCGAGGCTGTCTGCGGGGAGACGCCGTCGGCGAGCCGGGCGACGGTCTCCAAGCTGCGGCAGCTTCGCACCTCCCAGCACGCTTGGGTCCGGCGGACCGTCGCCCAGAATTCCGCGTGCGGCGCCATCGGAAAGTGAAAGTCCCGAGGCAGCACGCCGATCACGACGTGCGGCTCGCCTTCCGAGAGCCAGGGCGACTGCAGCGTCACGGTCTGGCGGAGGATGTCGGGCCTGCCGCCGAAGCGTGTCTGCCACGTGCTGTACGCGAGCATGACGGTGGCCGGCGCCGCGCGCCCTTCCTCGTCTCGACGGAACTCGCGTCCGACGACAGGTGTCACCCCCAGCGTGCGAAAGAAGCCAGCCGTTACCCGCAGCCCGGACACGCCCTGCGGCCCTGCGGGCGTCGCCAGGGTGAAGCCCGCACGAACGTCGTAGGCGGCAATTGAGCTGAACGCGTCGCTTTGCGCTCTCCAATCGAGGAAGCTCAGGTAGGAGATGTAGCCTCGAGCCTGGCCTTGCGCCGCTTCCGGGCGCGCGCTGAACGCCGTGACCAGCCGAGAGGGCTCCCGATAGGGCAGTGGCTTGATCAGGGCTGCATCCACGAAGCCAAAGATGACCACGTTTGCCGCGATGCCGAGCGCCACCACGAGGATTGCGGTGCAGGCGAATCCCCGGTGCTTCAGGAGCTGACGAACGGCGAAGCGGAGATCTTGGCTCCGCTGCTCGATGAACCGCACTCCGCGTGTGTCGCGACACTCCTCCATGCTCTTGCCGATCGGGCCCAGGCTGCGTCTGGCGGAGAGGCGGGCCTCTTCCAGCGTGAGGCCCGCGGCAAGGCGCTCGTCGACCTCGCGCTCCAGGTGGTACCGCAGCTCCTCATCGAGCTCCTGCTCGACGCGCTGCTTGAGGAACAACGAACGCAGGCGAAGCCCGAGCCGCATGAGCGGATGTCGCATTTGTGCTCTCTCCCCTCAGTTACCGACATTACTATGTCCTATCGAGCGTGGAAGAGCAAGGTGTGCGTGGGTTGGTTCTCCTTGACCGTCTTGGAGAGCCGTGGTAGCTTGCGCCTAGACGACCTAGGAGACCATCGCGAATGAGCAAGCAGGCGGATCTACTGCAGGGCACGCTGGACATGTTGATCCTCAAGGCGGTGTCGTTGGGGCGGCTGCACGGGTACGGCGTCCTCTTGAGGATTCAGCAGATTTCCAAGGAGCGGCTGGCAATCCAGCAAGGTTCCCTGTATCCCGCGCTGTACCGTCTCGAGCACCAGGGATTCATCGGCAGCGAGTGGGGTGAGTCGGAGAACAAGCGCAAGGCGAAGTACTACCGACTGACGCCGGCAGGACGTCGGCGGCTCGAGCAGTCTGCACGCAGCTGGAACGAAATGACTGACATCATCGGCACGATTCTGGAAACCAGGCCGGAGGAGGTATGAGCTTCGCCAGCCGGCGCGCGTCCCGGAATGAGAGAAGGAGAAGACATGGCCGGACGTGAGCGATTGCTGCCGAAACGGATCGTCTCTGCGCTAGATACAGGCAAGTTCGTCTGGATCCGTGCGGGCACGAATCACCGGTTCATTGGCATCTGGGTGGTCGTTGTCGACGGACGCGCCTTCGTCCGCTCGTGGAGCCTCGCGCCTCGAAGCTGGTATCGAACATTCGTCGAGAAGCCCCACGGTGCGATCAAGCTCGAGAAGGACGGCCGCGAGGTTTCGATTCGCGCGGTTCCTGTCAAAGGCAAGCGCCTGAACGACGCGATCAGTGAAGCCTATCTCGCGAAATACAACACACGCGCGTCGCTTCCGTACGCGAAAGACCTGGGCAGCGCGAAGTCGCGCGGCGCGACGATGGAGCTGCGTCCGGAGTCGAAGGTGGGCGCCAGAACGCGGTCGCCCTCACGTGCCGGCGTGTCGCGGCGCCGCAAGCCGGAGGACGTATGACGTTCGCCCCCCGCCTGCGCTCCTGGGTGCGGTCCGTCGTCCGCCGCGTTCGGTTGCGCCGCGAGATGGACGAGGAGCTGCGCTTCCACCTGGACACCTATGTGGAGGACCTCGTCCGGGCGGGCGTGCCTCCGTCTGACGCTCGTCGTCGCGCGCATATCGAGTTCGGCTCGGTCGACGCCAGGAAAGAAGAGTGTCGCGAGGCGCTGGGATTGCGGCTGATCGACGAGGTGTTGGGCGACCTCCGATATGCGTGGCGGCAGCTCCGGCGGTCTCCCGCCTTTACGGCGGTCGCCGTCATCTCGCTCGCGCTGGGCATTGGCGCCAACACCGCGATCTTCAGCTTGATGGAGGCGGCGCTCTGGAGGTCGATCCCGGTGCACAGACCGGACGAACTGCGGTTGTTCTCGTGGATCTCACAGTTCAACCATGGGGGCAATGGCAACGGCCGAATCGACAGGACGGCAGGCGGCGGGTACGCGAGCGCCCCCTTCTCCTACCCGGTCTTCCAAGAGCTTCAGCGACAGAACGACGTGTTCGAGACCGTCTTCGGCGTCAAACCATCGGTGCGCGTCACGGCCGTGATCGACGGGCAAGCCGAGCTGTTGGACAGCGTCCTGGTGACGGCAAACTTCTACGAGGGAGTTGGCGTTCAGCCTTCGCTCGGCAGAGCGATCGGCGTCGCCGACGCCAGCGATGCGAGCGAAGCAGGCGCTGTCATCAGCGATGGTCTGTGGGCTCGCCGCTTCGGCCGGCACCGTTCGGTCATTGGGAAGCGAATCAGTGTGAACGCGACGCCGGTCACGATCGTCGGCGTCAACCCGCCGGAGTTCACCGGCATCCAACCTGGGGCCTTTCCAGACATCTTTCTTCCCATGCGGCTGCAGCCGATCGTGTCGCCCTGGTATGAACACGGGTCGGTGCTCGCGGATGCGGATTTCTGGTGGGTGCTGGTCTTCGGGAGACTGAAGCCTGGCGTCACCGCCGCGCAGGCCGAGGCGGCGCTCGATGTCGTCCTGCGACGGGCGGTGCAGACCTTGCTGCCGGACCGAGCCCACCGCGACCCACCCCGATTGAAACTGCTGGACGGTGCGCGCGGATTCGACCGTCTCAGTGAGGACTTCTCGAAGCCACTCCTGGTGTTGTTCTCACTTGTCGGCGTCGTGTCGCTCATCGCCTGCGCCAACGTCGCCAATCTGCTGCTTGCGCGTGCCGCGACCCGTCAACGAGAAATCAGTCTCCGCCGTGCGCTGGGCGCAGGGCGCTGGCGCATCGCCCGCCAGCTTCTCACCGAGGGCCTGGCGCTCGCCTGCCTGGGCGGCGCCGCCGGCATCCTCTTGGGGTATTGGCTGCGTGACAGTATCCCGAGCCTCCTGGCCTCGTCTTGGACGCCCGCGCCATTTCACGCGGCGTTCAACTGGCGTGTGGTTGGGTTCGCCGTCGCGGCCACAACGGTGACCGGTATTCTCTTCAGCCTGGCGCCGGCGTGGCGATCGACGCGCCTCGAGATCAACGCCTCCTTGAAGGAGACAGCTCGCGTCGGAGTCCGACTGCCGCGACGGTCGGGCGGCAAGCCATTGGCCATGTGCCAGGC
>JBOGIN010000111.1:0-3652 GCA_050742275.1 Vicinamibacteraceae bacterium | reverse complement strand
TCTGGAGGCTCAGCATCGACTGAATGGTATGCGGCACCTCCATGTCGCGGTCGAAGACCGAAAAGATGGTTTTCCTCCCCATCGCATCAGCGTTGACAATGTCGCGGAAGCCCTCGGTGTACATGGGAAAGCCGATGGCTCTCTCGGCCACCTCCGTTCGGTTGTAGCTGAAACGGAACGGCGCGGTTGGGTCCGCAATGCTTTGCCGTATCATCCCGGGCAAGTGGGGACTGTACAGGTAGCCCAGGCCGCCGCGCAGTACCGTGTCGCTGCTGCCGCGAACCTTCCAAGCGAAGCCCAATCGAGGCGCTAGACCCCAGTCGGGGTCATATGGGTGCTCCGGGTCGAGCGCGGGACCAAAGTCCAGCCTTCGCAAGTCGCTTGCTGGGGCCAGGTTGACGAACTCGACGGGGATCTCCGATGCGGCGCTGACCTTTATAACGGCGTAGTAGTCGTAACGTAGGCCAAGATTCAACGTAAGATCGTTTCCCACGCGCCAGTCGTCCTGAATGAACAGGCCGAATTCATCGAGATCGGATGTGTACGGCGGCGAGCTGAAGTCCACGATAGCCGACTGCGCGGTGTTTGTGAGCGCATCTTCCAACGACTCGTAGGCAAAGCGGGGGTTTTCCGGGGTGAGCTTGTTTCCAGAGTTCCGCACAAAGCGGAAGCCTGTCTTCATGAAATGCCGCCCTAGGCTCCGACTTATCTTCTGCTCGAAGCTGTACGTCGTGCCCGACAGAATGTAGATCTCGGACGTCGGCGTGCTGAACCCGCCGCTGATCGATAAGTTCGGGACGCGCAAATCATACAGCGAGTCTTCGCCGGTGAAACCGGGCTTCTTCTGGTTCAAGAATGCATCGAGCCGTTCGATGTGGGTGCGATTCCAGCCAAACCGAGTCTCAGAAACCCACTGCCCGAATGCACCCGTGAATAGTGTGGCGACGCGATCCTGCTCGTTCGGATATGTTCGATCGTTCGAGTTGTTCACGTAGATGGTGGGGCTCAACGTGAACGGTCGCATGCGGGTGTAAGTCGTTGACAGTGTTGCGCCTTTGAATAGCGACAGGTCACCCTTGAGGATGACGTGATTCTCGCTCCGCTCTCGTGTGCCTAGACCGCGGAACCTGCCGTAAAGAGGGTCCACGACGCCCTCGGCTGTCACAATAGGCTCGGTCGGGAGTGGGAGTGTGTCTAGAACGATCTGAGTCTCGGGGAAGGGCAGGGCTGCCAGCAGCGCATCTTTGGTGGCCTGGTACGGCACCTCGTCAGAGAGACTTAGCTCCGTGGTCTCCTGATAGCCCTCATACGCAGAGAAGAAGAAAAGCTTGTTCTGAAGAACGGGGCCGCCGAGCGTTCCGCCGTATTGACGGAAGTCGACGTCTGGCTTCGGCCCTGACGTGAAGAACTGTTGAGCGTTGAGGGCCTCGTTCTGCAGGTTGTAAAAGCCTGTGCCATGGAAGATGTTCGTGCCGGATCGGGTCGTGATGTTGATCTGGCCGCCGGCAACCCCACCATACTCCGCGGGAAGAACGCCCTTGACGATCTGTATCTCGTTTATCGCGTCGAGGCTGAGGACGGAGATCTGATTCTGGCCGCCGAATTGGGAGAGTGAGCGTAGTTCGGGATCCGAGCTCGCCTCGGTGCCGTCCACCGTGATACCCGTGCCACCCCCGGCGACGCCATTCATGGTGAACTGTCCGCTACCGCTGTCCGCCACGCCGGGTGCCAGGCTCACAATGTGTGCCATATCGCGCCGCTGCACGGGCAACTCACGCACCTGCTGCGATCCGAACTCGACGGTGTGCTTCGAAGTAGAGACGTCGACGAGTGGCACCGCCGCGGTTACTGTGACCTCCTCTACCACATCGCCGAGCTCGAGCGTAAACGTCTCGCGCACAGTTTGCGCCGCGCCGAGCGTCAGACCCTCTACGGTATGTGTCTTGAAACCCGGCATCTCGACCCTCACCGAGTACCGGCCGACAGGAAGCGCCGTGAGCACGAACTCCCCGCTCGTGTTCGTGACAGACTCGCGTACGACGCCGGTGTCGACATTCGTCGCGACGACTGTCGCTCCTGGGAGCACGGATGCCGACGTGTCGTTGACGAGACCGACCAATGTCGCCGTCGTGACCTGCGCATAGAGGCTCGCTGGTGTTAGCACGAGCATGGCCGCGACTAGCAAAAACCGAGCGTTACCCATAGCGCCCTCCACTGTAATGTCACGCCATCGCATGCTGCCG
Source organism: Vicinamibacteraceae bacterium (assembly GCA_050742275.1). Classification (GTDB taxonomy): domain Bacteria; phylum Acidobacteriota; class Vicinamibacteria; order Vicinamibacterales; family Vicinamibacteraceae; genus WHTT01. The sequence continues at coordinate 1,409 of JBOGIN010000111.1, read as the reverse complement.
CTCGCCCGTGTAGGTCTCGAGGGTGTGTCAGCCTGAAGGGGATAGCATCGATGGCCATGGCACCGTCCTTCAGACCAATCTCCGATTCGGAATCTCTTGCTCTGGCTCGGCACGCCTTGGTAACTTCTGTGGACCACTTAGCCTCAGAAGTGAATTCTGGGGGCTACTGAGACGTCGTGCTCGGTACGCTCGCCAGCTTGATGGGCTGTGTGATCGCGCCATTTCTCGCCACGTCCCAAGCAGCGAATCGCACCCACTTCTTGCCGGATGTGTCGAACGGGATCTGAAAGCGCTTCCGTCCGAACGCCGGGAGATTCGCCGTGGAGATGATCTGCCGATTCGTCGTCTCTCCGTCACCCCAGACCACTTCGACAAAGTCGAGCGGAAAGGTCCATTCAACGTCTGCCACGATCGTCCGTTGATTCCCGGTGCCTTCGACGTCGTACGAGAGGATCAGCACTTCGCCAGACGTCACGAAGTAGTCGCCGCGCTTCAGCGCGTTGACGATGGGGCTCATGTCGTCGAAGGAGGGCAGCTCGTCGAGCTTGATGTAGTTGACGGGCGACATCCCGTAGGTGTCGTCGTTGGGAGGGTAGGGGTTGCCCCCGGAGCTGATATCCGAGTGCGGCTCGGAATTGGCCATCTGGTACTTGGGTGACGTCTTCAGATCGGCGATCCAGTTGTTCGTCTCGTCCCACAAGCGCAGACACCGGTATTCGCAGAGCCGAGTCTCAGAGGCGTCTATGCCCATGCCCCAGCGATACCCGAACCCCCGGTAGTTCTCGTGCTGGAAGTGATCAGCGTCCTTGATGGCGTCGGGGAAACCGGTCGATCCTTTCGAGCGCGGGTGCGGCATGAAAATCAGCGCGTTCTCGCGCTCGGTCATCTCCATCATGTCCGCAGGGCTGCCCAGGTGGTACACGGTCCCGTAGGTCGGATGCCGCTCGACGAGCGGCTGGCCGGCCGCGCGCTCGGGGATCCAGAACACCGGCTTCGACACGAGCAGGTCCGCATGGCCGCCGAGATCGACGCCAAGGTGTTCGGTGTTGGGCATCACCAGGAAGTTCTCGTCCGAAAGGCGCCGAGCGGCCTCGTAGTAGTCGGCGAATGCCTGCAGGCGATCCTTGCCCCCGTCGAAGGTCCCATACCGCGGCCCGTCGATGGTCCCATAGATGTTGATGCCGACCGCCTTCATCGCGTCGATATTGCTGATACGGGCGTCCCTGTTGCCCAGGGCGCGCAGGCGGGCCACCAGGCCGACGTGATAGTGCGCGCCCATGACCTGGTAGCCAGGCAACGCCTTGAACCTGTCGCCACGCGTGAAGGCGAGCACCGACTCGATCGCCGCCGGAGCCGGCTCGGGGCTCACGGAGAGAAACACCGGCATCTGCTGCCACGTGCCGGGCCGC
>JBOGIN010000110.1:0-6764 GCA_050742275.1 Vicinamibacteraceae bacterium | reverse complement strand
GTGCAGGCCGAACGGCTCCGCCGTGAAGTCGTAGACGAAACGGCCGCCGGGTGGCACCTCGTGCTCGGGCAGCGATCCATCCATTTCCGGCGGATGCCAGCCGTGAAAATGAATGGTGTGCGGATGCGCCCCTTGGTTGATGAACGTCACGCGGACGCGGTCACCTTCCGTGGCGCGAATGGTCGGGCCCGGCACCTGACCGTTGTATGTCCACGCTGGAAAGAAGACACCAGGGGCAATCTCGATCTCGCGATCGACCGCAAACAAGTTGTACTCGCGAAGCAGCGTTCCATCCGGCTGCGGCGTCTCGCGGTAGTACTTGGCGCGCTCGCTGGGGCGCAGGTCGGAGAAGTTCCAGGTGCGCAGGAACGTGGACGGATTGAAGTGATCGGTGTTCACGCGGCCAACGGGGCCCATGAGGTGCGCCCCGTGTGTTGCAGAGGCGTGATGCGTCGCGGATGTGGCCGGGCTGCTGGGTTGGAGCGCTGTTGTCTTGTGTGCGGCGAGCACGCCGACGCCGCTTGCCAACGAGCCCACGCCGGCGAACCGCAACCAGGATCTTCGTGTGATTGTCACCACGGTTTTGACCTATCAAAAATATAGGCTATCGCAACTCAAAAAGTCAAGAGAGGAAATAGGGACAGCCCGGACAGCCCCCATTTTTCAGTTCTCGGTGGGATCGAGGGCGCGGACGGCTTCTTCGACCTGCTTGGCCAGCGCAGGGTAATCGTCCCCTTCGAGGCGCAGGGGAGGGCCGAATCGCACCGTGACCGGGTGCACCGCCGGCCACATCCACGACTGGTGCAGGACCTTTTCGACGTCCTTGATGCGCACGGGCACCACGGTGGCCTGGAGCCGCGCCGCAATCATGCCGATGCCCGGCCGGAACGGATTGAGCTCACCCCGCTCCGTACGTTTCCCCTCCGGAAAGATGAGCACCGAGTAGCCATCGTCGATGAGGTCGCCAATGTAGCGGAGCGTATGCCGCGTTCCCGCTTCCCGCTGCGGTAGCGGAAACGCATTGAAGAAGAGCGACGACAGATAGTAGTTGAGGCTGTTGGTGAATGCCGCCCGCCGGCCGTGCTGCTCCGGGAAGAAGTGGGCTTTGAAGAATTCTTTCGCCATGGCCACCGCGGTGTTGTAGCGATAGCTCCTGGGCAGCGCCATGAAGATCACCGGCGTGTCGAGATGGCTCTGATGATTGGCGGCGAAAACAACGGGCTTTCCCCCGAGCGCCTCGAGGTGCTCGCGGCCGATGACGCGGACGCGTGCGAACACGCGTCCCGGCGGCAGAATCCAGGTCGGCAGGCTCAGACGACGCAGCAGCCGCGCCGCGCCGCTCCGGTTCCAGGCGGGGAACTCGATTGGCTCGCGCCAGACCGGCGCGGCCGCCGTCTGGCGGGCACCCACGCCGCGCGGGAGCTCCGGAATGGCAACGAGCGACCGGAGGTCACCGACAGTACGCGCGCCGGCATAGGCAGCTTCGTCGATGGTCGTTTGAAACCGCTCTTCGAGCGCCATCATGAGCTCCACGCGCTCGAGCGAGCTCAAGCCGAGCTCGTCCAGCGTGGCCTCGTCCGAAATCGTGGCACGAGCCGACGCAAAGCGTCCCACGATCGCCTCGAGCGTCGTACCCTCGGCCGGCCGCGGCGAAGCAGTCGCCTGCTCTCCCGCGTCCACCCACTGCTTGATCTCGCGGCGCCGAAGCTTGCGCGTCCCCTCGGTGCGCGGTAGCTCGGCGTCCGGCCAGACCGATGCGCTCCTGATCTTCTGGTGATCGTCCAGCCTGGCATTGGCCTGCCGGACGATCCCGTCGATGTCTCCATCGCCACCCTCGAGAACCAGCACGGCGTGCACGCGCTCCTCGCCGCCAAAGTGCCGGCCGACCACGGCCGCGTCCCGCACGCCCGACGCCTGGATCAGCGCGCGCTCGACATCTTCGGGGAAGACGTTGAGCCCTTCCGGCGTGACGATCATCTCCTTCTTGCGCCCGCGGATGAACAACTGTCCCCGCTCGTCCACGCCGCCGATATCGCCCGTGTGCAGCCAACCGTCCTCGAACGCCCCGGCGGCGGCAGCATCACCGCCCACGTAGCCGCGCGTGACGTTCTCGCCGCGTACGAGGATCTCGCCGTCGTCGGCAATCTTCACATCCACGCCAGCAATCGGCTTGCCCACCGACCCCTTCTGCGCAGAGAAGGGATGATTGAGCGTCACGATCGGCGCGGTCTCGGTGAGGCCGTAGCCTTGTACGACGAGGAACCCGAGGCGGGACCAGAGCTCTTCGAGCTCCGCGTCGAGCGGTGCAGCCCCCACGACGAAGCACCAGAACTTCCAGCCGAACGCTCGGTGGATCGCTCGATAGCGCCACCAACGACGTAACCAATGGTGTTTCGACGGAGCGGCGGAGACCAGCTCCGGCGCGCGTCGCAGCACGTGCTCGCGCAAGACGTCCAGCAGCTTCGGCACCGACACGAGCACTGAAACGCGGCCCGTTCTTATCTGGCGCTCGATCTCTTGCGGGCTATAGCCCCGCATGAAGATCACCGTGCCGGTCAGCATCGGCGGGATGAACGTGGCCATCGCTTGACCGAACATGTGGCTGAGCGGCAGCAGGTTCAGGAAGCGAATCGGCGAGAACGGACGCGCATACTTCAGGTACTTCGCGACCTCGCGCTCGATGGGGATGATGTTTGCGAGGATATTGCGGTGCGTGATGATCACGCCCTTGGGCTCCGCGGTCGCGCCCGACGTGAAGATGATCTCCGCCACATCGGAGCCGCTCACGTCGACGGCTGGCGGCGCGGCGGTCTCGCCCACCGCGGCATCGAGCACCTCAACGAGCCGCCAGATCGTCAGCTCCTGGCCCGAGGCTGCCGCGCCGCCAGCCGGCGTGGGGCGACCGAGCGCGGAAGCGTCGACCTCTTCACCGACCAGAACGATCCGCGCGCGGACGACCGAGCGCACGCGTTGGAGGAAGTCCGCTGACGCCCGGTAGTCGATCGGCACCACCACGACGCCGCGCAGGAGGCAGCCCCAGAAGGCGGCCACCCATTCCGGACGGTTCTCGCCCCAGAAGATCACCGTGTCTTCTTTCTGGAGGCCGGCTTCCGCAAGCCGTACCGCAAACCGTCGTGCCCCGCTTCCGACCTCGTCATACCGATAGGCTCGGCGCCGATACCCGTTGTCGTAGACGAGGAACTCGCCGTCGCGGGCCGCGAGATCGGCAAAGAAGTCCAGCAATGTGGTTCGTGCCATCCCTCGCTATCATAGCGACTGGGTCGCGGTATCGAATACAATCGGAGACGTGCGTTGGTTGACCTTTTTCTTCCTCGGTACCCTGGCCGCCATTGGTCCAGCACCGGATTCAGGGCCGACACCACGCGCGTCGGCGCCATCTGCCAAGTCGCCGTTGCCGTACGATCAGGTTCGTGAGGACGACCTGTTGGCGCACGCGGCGTTTCTCGCGGACGACCTCCTCGAAGGACGAGCGCCCGGAACGCGCGGCGGCAATCTCGCCGCGCGCTACATCGCTGCGCAGTTCGCGCAGATTGGCCTGCGGCCGGGCGGCGACGAGGGATCCTGGTTCCAGCAGGTGCCGATCATCGAGTCGGTCGTCGAGCCCAGCTTCTCGCTGCGCGCGCGCCCGGTGGCGGGCGGGGCGGGACGCGAAGCGCGCTTTGCGTATGGGGGCGACGTCGTTGCGTTCTCCGGTCGGGCGACGCCAAAGGTCGACGTCGATGGAGAAATGGTGTTCGTGGGGTTCGGGATCGTGGCGCCCGAGTACAAGTGGGACGATTACGCCGGCGTGGACGTGAAGGGGAAAGTCGTCCTCGTGATGGTGAACGATCCGCCCGCGACGTCGGAGGAGCCGGAGCTCTTCGGCGGCAAGGCGCTCACCTACTATGGGCGTTGGACGTACAAATACGAAGAGGCGGCACGCCAGGGCGCGGCAGGTGCGGTGCTGATTCACACCGACGAATCCGCCACCTATCCGTGGCAAGTGGTGGAGTCGTCGTGGACCGGTACGCAATACGCCATCGAGCCTCCTGCCGGGACCCCCACGCTCGCGATCAAGGCTTGGATGACCGACGGCGCGGCGCGCAAGCTCGCCCAGCTTGGAGGCCATGATCTCGACGCGCTGCGCGCTGCTGCGTCCAAGCGGGGCGCCAGACCCACGCCGCTCGGTGTGCGCGTGGACGGTTCGATCGAGCAGCGTGTCATTCGAAAGGAGTCGCCGAACGTCATTGGTGTCCTGCCGGGCGAGCGTACGAGCGAAGCGATCATCTACACCTCGCATTACGATCATCTCGGAAAGCGAGAGGACGCCACCGGCAAGGACACGATCTACAACGGCGCGGTGGACAACGCGTCAGGTGTGGCAGGCATGCTGGAGGTGGCCGACGCCTTTGCGCGCGCGAAAGCGCGGCCGGGCCGTTCCGTGTACTTCGTTGCGACGACGGCGGAGGAGTCCGGATTGTTGGGGGCGGAGTACTTCGCGGCGCACCCGCCCATTTCGCTGGATCACTTTGCCGCGAACGTCAACATGGATGCCATGAACGTCTACGGACCGACGGGCGACCTCGTGCTCTTGGGCGCGGACCGGTCGACGCTCGGCAACGTCGCGGCGGAGGTGGCGCGTGATTGGGGCCGTGGGCTGGGAGAAGATCAACATCCCGAGCGCGGCTATTTCTTCCGGTCGGATCACTTCCCGCTCGCCAAGGCTGGCGTCCCGGCCGTTTCGTACGAAGACGGCTCGGATTTCGAATCGGTCGCTGCGCAACGGCGTTCGGCGGCTTACAACGAGACCGACTATCATCAGCCGTCCGACGAGGTGACGTCCGCGTGGGACCTCAGCGGCCTGGTGCTCGACGTGCGCTTGCTGGCGGATCTTGGCTGGCGGGCGGCTGCATTGTCCGGGATGCCGACGTACGACGCCAGCGATGCGTTTGCCCGTCCCCGCACACGTTGAGGAGCGTCAGGGTTTCCCACTGCTCTACTGCATGCGCAATCGACGGTGGCTCTCGTGCCTGATGTTGGCGGCGTTGGTGTTGGGCAGCAGTGCGTGCTCGGATGTCGACAAGGGCGGTCCGACGGCGCCGGCGCCGCCGCCACCGCCCGAGGAGCCCGCGCCGCCGCCGGCGCCGCAACTGCGGTTCACGCGCTTTCTCGCGTTTGGCGACAGCATGACCTACGGCAAGGTCGCGGCCGAGCCCAGCGGCCGGCCCTACGCGCTCGGGCCCGCCTTCTCGTACCCCGCGCTCCTCCACGGCAAGCTGCAGCTGCGCTACTCGGACCAGACGATTACCGTGTTGAACGAGGGAGTCGGCGGAGAACGCATGCGGGCCGGCTTGGTGAGCCTCACTAACCTCCTGCCCTCGTCTCGCCCCGATGTGCTGCTCCTCATGTCTGGCGCAAACGATCTCAGTGACTGTGCCCATGCCTTGGGGAGCGATCAGCCAGGATGCATCCAGAACGCCCTCGCCACGCTCGATAACCTCGCGCGCCAGGCACGGCTCACGCTGCGCCCGGACGGCGCCGGCTTCGTGGTGCTGATGATCGCGACGTTGCCGCCCCGAGGAGAGGGCACCGAGGCGGTGTCGCCCACGCTCGTGTCGCAGTTCAACCAGGGCGTGCGCGATATCGCGCGCGGAGAAGGCGGAATCCTCGTCGACGTCTTCGCGGCGTTCGGTGGTGTCGCGAACCCAACGCTCATCGGGTCGGATGGCATTCACCCCACCATGCAGGGCTACGAGCTGATTGGCCAGACCTTCTTCAACGCAATCATCGGACAACCGGGCTGGGAGACGTCTCCGCCATCGTCACCACGCGAGGGCGGTCCGGTGGCGCCGTGACGAGATGACTATGTGGATGGGAGCGCGCCCGTGACGCTCGTGACACTCGACGCAATTCAAGAGGCCGCATACCGCCTGCGCCGGATTGCTCGTGTCACACCGGTCGTCGATGTTTCCGAGCGTGGGTGCCCGCTGCATCTCAAATGCGAGAACCTGCAGCCCGTTGGCGCGTTCAAGATCCGCGGCGCGTACAACTTCATGGCGCAGCTCGACGAGACAGTCCTGCGGCACGGTGTCATCACGTACTCATCGGGAAATCACGGGCAGGCCGTGGCCTTTGCCGCCAAGGCTCTTGGCGCCGCCGCCGTGATCGTCATGCCGGAGACGGCGCCCGCCGTCAAGATTGCAGGTGCGCGGGCGCTGGGGGCGGAGGTCGTCTTTGCCGGCACGACCGTGCTCGATCGACAGGCGCGCGCCGAGGAGCTCGCCGCGCAGCGCGGTCTGGCCATCGTTCCACCCTTCGACGATCCACGCATCATTGCCGGTCAGGGCACGATTGGCCTCGAGGTGGTCGAGCAGTGCCCAGATGCGGGCGCGATCTTCGTCCCAGCGGGCGGCGGCGGTCTCGTCTCCGGCATTGCGGCGGCTGTCAGGGCCTTGCGCCCAGACGTTCGGCTGATCGCCGTCGAGCCGGAAGGCGCCGCCAAGATGACCGCGTCGTTGGCTGCCGGCCATCCCGTCACGCTTGATCACACCACGAGCATCGCCGATGGCCTGCTGGCCGTTCGTCCTGGCGCATTGACCTTCGAGCACGTGCGGGCGCTCGTCGACGAGGTGGTCACGGTAGCTGAATCGGAGATTGCGGCGACCACCGTCTGGCTCGCGGAGCGGTGCAAGCTGGTGGTCGAGCCGAGTGGCGCCGTGGCGGCCGCAGCGGTCCGGCGCCGCGCGCACGACAAGCCCCTCGAC
>JBOGIN010000109.1:0-1654 GCA_050742275.1 Vicinamibacteraceae bacterium | reverse complement strand
CACCATTGGCGTGCCGGGCGATCCCAGCCCAAACGCCGGACGGATCACCAGCACGGCCGGCAGCATGCGATTCTTTCAGCTCGGCTTGCGATTCTCGTTCTGATTAGCGGACTCTCACTCAAACCTCGCGCTCGCGCGGCCTGAAGGCCGCGCGCTACGGAATTCTTCACAAGCTCTGAAGACCTTTCGCCCCGACACCTGCACAGCGTGAAGGTGGAGGCGCGGGAGGGAATCGAGCCCAAGGGCGAGGTCGAAGACCGGAGCCCTGCGCATAGGTGAAGCGCTCGCCGTTGCCGTCGAAGATGTATCGCTCGCGGATGTGCACGTGCTCGCTCGCGAACTCGCCCGACCTGCCGAGCCGCGCCTTGCCGTTGTTGTTCCTGACATCCACGACCAGCGTGTTGCCGTCCCAGCGGCCACGCGAGTCGGCGTTCCACAGCTTGATGTTTCCAGGCAGGTGCGGCTTTCGATCGAGATGGATCAGACGGCTTCCAGCGTCGAAGAGAAACAAGACGTAGCCGGGATACTGCCGGATCTCGTAGCCATGCCACATGAACGATTTCGTCGGCCCCGCGGGCGCGCACCTGGCGAGCGGCTCGACGTACTCCGGCTTGACGGGGCTATTGAGGTGCGCCAGGAGCTCCTGTTGCTTCGCCCGCGCCCACGGCTGAAACGGCACTTGCCCGTCGGGCGGGTCGCTCACACGGCTCGGCGCACGCTCGTCACGCGGCCGCGCCGGATCGCCCGCGTCAACGTCGCCTTCCAGCGGACCCTGAGGATCGGTCAGGTTGTTGTGGTTGCCGATCGTGTTCGACCAGTGCCCCTGGATGTCGGGCTGTCCATCCGGTAGCCGGGGCCCCGTCCAGGGCCCCGACACGGTCTCGACCACCGTCCTCTCGCGCCATTGCTGCTGTGCCGTCACCACGACCGGGAGGAGCACGAGCGCGGCAGCCACGAGGCGCGGCATCCAGCGCTGATTCGCTCGGTTGTTCATGGCTGTCCTTGTTGCCTTTGCCTCGCTCGACGCCGCCGCGCCCTCATCACTGGGCCGCAGGCACCGGGTAGTACTCGTCGTAGTCGAGCGTGTAGCAATAGTTCTCGATCAGTTGAAAGCTCGGCTCTCGATGGCGATGCAGGAGCACGCCAATCTCCCACGGGCGCGTGAAGACCTTCGGATCCTCGAGCGTGGCCTCGTACCGAATCGTATTGGCGTCGACGAAGCGCCACCTCTCGACGACGTGCAGGGCGTTGCTGTGGAAGTTGCCGGCACGATCGAGCCAGGTCTCGCGGTTGAAGTCGACAACGTCCACGACCAGCGTGTCTCCTTCCCAGCGTCCCCTGGAATCGCCAAGCCAGAAGTCGATGTGCCCAGGCGGGTGCACGGTGCCGTTGGTGTGTATCGTGCGCACGGAGTGGCCGAACTGGAACAGGATGGTGACGTCGCGCTCGCGTTGGAAGACCTGAAACGGCTCCGGGTAATAGATCCCCCGCGGCGTCCCCAGCGTGAAGCACTTCGTGCGCGGATCGGCCGTCGCCCTCGCCTCGAAGTTCTTCTTTCTCCGCTCGCGCGCCCAGGGCTGATAGGGAATGACGTGTCCCTTCACGATGCCCGGTCCCGGCGGCGCGTCCGTCCGCGCCGAGTGCGGCTCCAGGT
>JBOGIN010000108.1:0-3501 GCA_050742275.1 Vicinamibacteraceae bacterium | reverse complement strand
CTGCTGACGCGGGTGATGGAGACGCTGCTCTTCGAAGTCCGCCCGAACGATCCCGCGACGCTGATGGGCGTGGCGGCGCTCATCACCACCGTGGCGGCTGCCGCCAGCCTCGTTCCCGCCGTCCGCGCCACGCGCGTCGATCCGATCGTGGCGCTCAAGGATGAGTAACGATAGAGGGGCGACCGGCGGGCGCGCCCGTGTTGGGGCTCTCTCGGACGGTCATGTGGACGTGCCACAATGACGATCTCAAGAACGTGCATTTCGATACCCGATAGCACAGCCACGTGGTCTGGATCGAGCCCCACAGATCTGCGTGCGCGACTGGCGAACCGAATCAAAGCCACCGTGCTGCAGTAGCTCGAGCGCGTTTCTCGCACGCGGAACGCGTGGCCAGCGAGGATCTCAATCTGTTCGGCCAGCGCAGCGGGGATCCGCGCGCGTTGACGTATACCGGTGATTCAGGTATATTCAGCGCGTGATTCGGACCTTCGCGGACGCGGGGACCGAGGATCTCTTCGACGGGCGCAACACCAAAGCGGCGCGGCAGCAGCTCCCCAAGCCGCTGTGGCCGCGGGCGCGTCGGCTCCTCGACCAACTGCAGCGGACCGCGGCGATCGGGGACATGGCCCAGCCCCCAGGCAATCGGCTCGAGCGGTTCCCCGACGGCCGCTACAGCGTGCGAATCAACGACCAGTATCGCGTCACCTTTCAGTGGGGCGACGGTGGCGCCGAGGAGGTGTGGTGTGGCGACTATCACTAAGACCCTGAAGGCCCTGGGACTGCCCACGCATCGCCCGCCCACGTCGTCGGGCGAGATGGTGACCGCGTTCCTGGAGGATTGCGCGCTCTCCCAGGCGGAGGCCGCGCGTGGGCTCGGCATGACGACCAATCGGCTGAACGAGATCGTGAAGAACAAGCGCGGCATCAGTGCGGACACCGCGCTCCGCTTCGCGGCCTACTTCGGCACCACCGCGCAGTTCTGGCTGAACGGACAAGCGGAATGGGATCTCTGGCATGCGGTCCAGCGCGGGACGCCGACCTACACGGCCATTCAGCAGCGTCGACCGCGCGCCGTCCGTGCCGCGGCCCGTGCGCTGCGGCACGCGAGCTGAATGGGCAGCCCGCTGCGTGAGCGTCGCGGACCCTGAAGAAGGTCGTCCCTTGGATCTCGGACCGATATTGCCGGCATTTACCGCAATGGCTCGGAGACCGTGACGGTCACCGCCGAACGGTTCGGCTGTCGGTTCGTTGGCCCGGAAGGTGTTGTGAGAATGCGGGGACCGGTGGTCGATGAGATCTTCGCCTTGACCAAGTAGAAGGCATGGCGCCGGTATCTGTTCAGAAATCGGGCGGCGCGTCGTCCTGAATATGGTCGGGGATCAGAACCTCCGAAGGCCGTCTGGCTTGGCGGCTTAGTAGTTCAACTGGCCGCGCGGCCTCCGGCGGCGTTCACCCTTTCGCCGCGACCACGATCTTCGGCTGGCCGCGCGTTCGGTGGTGCTGTCGGACCACACGCACGTTCCTTCGCCGGTTCGCCTCCTATCAGACGGCGCCAGCCCGCACCCGTAAGCTAGGAGAGCAGTTGTGCGATCTCGTCGTGTCCGCGCCTGATGGCCCACGCGAGCGGCGTGGCCCATGGCGGATCGTCGGGCAGGCTCTTCGGCGCGCCACGTCGGAGCAGGAACTTGACGATCTCGAGCTGACCGTACTTGGCCGCCCAGGCAAGCGGCGTCGAACGAAGGTGCTCGTCACGCGCCGTCAGATCGGCGCCAGATTCGAGCAGCTTCTTCGCCTCCTGCAAATCGCCCTTGCGCGCCGCTTCGTGGAGCGGCGAGATGCGCAGCCAGTTGTGCGCCTCCTTTGGCCAGTCTTCACCCGTGTGTCCCTTCGTCGGCGTGGCGCCGTACGAGAGGAGCAACTGCTCCATGCGTTTGTCGGGGCGCCATTCCTGCGACACCCACAGCGCGTCACCCGAGCTTTCGACAGGCGGATTCGGAAACGCGCCGCGCTCGAGGAGGAGCTTCGCGATCTCGTAGTGTCCGTGATAGACGGCCGAGTAGAGCGCCCTGCCCTCGGCGCAAACTGCTCCTCGGGCAGATTGGGGTCAGCGCCGTGATCGAGAAGCAACTGCACGATGTCCATGCGCCCGACGGCGGCGGCATTTGACAGCGGCGCGCCGGCGCCAAGGTAGTAACCCTCGTGCTCTCCAATCGTGTTTGCCAGTGACCGATCCTGCTGGAGCAATTCGCGCACACGCTCGATGTCGCCGGTGTGACACGCAGTCGGCAGATCGATGAACGCGCCGCGCGCCTTGAGGTGCGCCATGACGTGTGCCGGAGTCACCGGCCAATTGCGTGGCACATCGCGCCAGCCGCGATAGGAGTAGTCGCCGTTGGTGAGGTGAATTGGCCGAGCGCCGTCCATTCTCCGAGCGTTGACGTCCGCGCTGCGCCGCAGCCAGACGCACCGATGGATCGGCGGCGCGCAGCGTGTCGACATGTTCCTTGGCTTGCTTGCGGAGTTGCTCGAGCGACGGACGGTCCGGTAGACGCCGCTGAGGGGGAACGGACATACGATCTCCTTTCGGATACCGCCCGCGTCCGCTCGACGGGCTGAAAGAAGATCGCAGATTGTGACCGAGGCTTAGCTCAGGTGGGCTCAGCCCTTCCCGCGGACGGGGTGCGTCCTGTCACGCGGAACCGATTGTACGCACGATTCGACGGGCGAGGCAAATGTACCCGCCGCTCGCGGGCATATTCTGACGAGCTGCCGGTGATGCGAGCCGGCGCCGACAGGATCCCGGGCTGTCCGGCAGCGGCTGGCAGGTAGGTCGCCGACGAGTCCTTGCCCTCGAACAACCACCCGCTCACGACATCCGGCACGACCCCGACGACCTGATAGACACCTGCGGCATCTGCGCTCGCGGGCGTCGAGTCGATCGCGAACGTCCGGCCGAGCGGCGCCCCGCTCTTCCAGAGCTTTCGCGCGGTGGCCCCGATAAGGGAGGATCTGTGACGTCCCGATAGGCCCTTCCGTGGTTGCCTGAGATGACGAGCATCGCAGACCGCATCGCGAAGTCTATGGACACACGGCGATGATGCACGACCGCGGGAAGTCGGACAGCTCGGTAGTACCAGAGAAGCCGCCGAACAAGGCCGGGCCACCCGCTGCGGAGGTGGTGGAGGGAAGCGGGCTGGCCAAGGCGAACTCGCCCGAAGGTCGCGACGGCCGGACACAGCGCCGGACACTACCGTCGGCTGGCATCGAGCGGGTACGTCAGGCAGCAAGCAGGGAGAGGCAACAGCGGTTCACCGCGCTGATGCACCACGTCTACGACGTCAGTCGCGTGCGGGTAGCGTACTTCGCGTTGAAGCGAGACGCCGCCGCCGGCATCGACGGAGAAACGTGGAAGCACGACGACAAAGCCGGATCCTCGTCATTACGTCGTGCGAGGACGTGACGATGGCGCGCGCGGTGTTGGCGTGCCTCCGACCCGGGCAC
>JBOGIN010000107.1:0-7431 GCA_050742275.1 Vicinamibacteraceae bacterium | reverse complement strand
GTATCCGTCGATGCCGGTAAAGCGCGCCTGAGCGTCCACGGACAGCTTGCCACCAAGCGCCTTCACGCGGTCCGCAAAGTAATCGTGGAGCGCCACGACCTTACTGTTGGTGTGCTGCTCGAAGAGCTTGGCAATGAATTCCCCACGGCCGCCGCTGCCGATGATCCCCAGCTCGAGCCGCGAGTTGGCCGGCGTTCCTCGTGCCGAGCCCGGCTTCACGATGGTCCAGCAACCGTCGCATGCTTCAGGAAATCTCGACGCCCAAGGCGCCGCTCCCCGCTCTCACCCATGGGAACAACCTCCTGTTTGACACGTGCAACCTGAGGATATCGCATGCTCGATCTTCGCGCCTGCCGATCTTGGCGTCTCCCGCTGCGATGGACCGCGCTCGCTGCTCACGTGTAGAATGCGCGTCGCGCTCATGGCGCCGGAGGACGAGGCATGTCGAACGTGGAGACCTGGGTAGTCGTGGGGCTGGACAACGGTGGCAACAAGAACAGCGCGACCGTGCTCGATGCGTCGGGACGTTTCCTGATCGACGAGCTCATCGAAAGCCCGAGCCTCGTGCTGGAGGGCCCCGCGAAGGCCGTCGATGCGCTGGTGGCCACCTACGCCGACGTGCTGCAGCGCGCCAAGGTCGATCCGAGCCACGTTCGCGCGGTCGGCCTCGACACGCCAGGGCCCGCCAGCGCGGATGGTGTCATCTCGTCTCGCGGGACCACGAACTTCTCGCAACCCGCCTGGCGCAACTTCGACGTTCGGGGCGCGCTCGAAGCCCGACTGGAGTTGCCGGTCGTCTACAACAATGACGGCAACGCGGCAGCCCTGTACGCGCATCATCGGCTCTTCGGCCCCATCGCGCTGGAGCGTTCGTCGATCTCCGCGATTGTCGGTACCGGCCTTGGCGGCGGCGTGATCGTGGACGGCCGCGTCGTCAAGGGCGCCGCCGGCTTCGCGGGAGAGCTCGGTCACGTCCACATCCCCATGCAAGGCCTGCTCGAGGAGGGCCAACCGCTGCCCTGCTGCAACTGCGGCTTCACGGGCGATGTCGAGAGCGTGGCCTCGCTCACCGCTATCGAGAAGAGCCTCCTTCCCTACTGGTTGACCCGCTTCCCCGACCATCCGTTGGCAAAGGTCGGCTCGATGGCCAAAGCAGCCAAATTGGTGCGGGGGTACGGTGAGGGCAAGGATCCGCTCGCGCTCGCGATCTTCGAGCAGCAGGCGAAGGCGATCGGGCGCCTGTTCACCATCGCCGCCAACTTCACCGATCCGGATGCGTACTTCGTGGGTGGCGGTGTTGTCGAGGCCGCACCGCAGTTTCGCGAGTGGTTTCTGGGTCGCGTGCGCGTGCACACCGCCCTCAGAGAAGAACAGGAACAGGTCGCGCGCTTCGAGGTGGTTGTCGATCTCGATATGGCTGGGTCGCGCGGTGCGGCAATTGCGGCCCTCGAGACCGTGCGCGGTCACTGATGGTCACAGCTTCGCCGGATCCAGCACGACGTGACGTATCCGTTCTCGTTTCCACGTATAGGTGACGTGGACGAGACCATCGCGCGCCTGGATCATCGCCGGATACGAGAACCCACCGGGCTCGTTCTCAAGCATGACCGTGGGCGTCCAGGACTCTCCGTCGCGCGACGTTGCGAGCCGCAACTGATGCCGGCCACGCTCAGTTGGGTTGTAGACCAGCAGGAAACGCCCGTCGGTGAGGTGCACGCTGTCGATGCCTGCGCTCGGATTCGGCAGCATCGTCGTGGTCATTGGCGACCAGGAACGACCGCTGTCCTCGGACCAGGCCTGCGTCACCACGCCCTGCTTGCTGCGGCAGAGGATCTGTATCCGGCCCTTGCCGTGGTCGAGGATGGTGGGCTGGATGGCATCCCATTCGTCCGCGCTGTTGACAGGGTCGCTCTTCGACCATGCGCCCAGCGGCTCCTTCGACCACTCCATGTGAACCAGCCAACCGTCGTGCTCGGTGCTCGAGCCGGCCAGGAGTGTGCCGTCGGCGAGCTCGATGGGCTTGGCGCGAATCGGTCCGAGGATCCCGTCGGGCAGCCGCGTCGCGTCGCTCCAGGAGCGCCCGCGGTCTTTCGATGCCTTGACGAGGCCCCACCACTCCTCGGGTGACGGTCCCACCTTGTAGAAGAGCAAGAGGGGGCCTTTGGAGGGCTGAAAGAGCACTGGGTTCCATGCGGGATGGCGTGTGCCATCCGGCTGGATGCCGCTTGCGACCTCGACGGGCGCCGACCAGGCGCGCCCATCGTGGCGGGAGAGCCAGATGCCGACGTCAGGGTCTCCTTCCTCGGTGCCGCCGAACCAGGCGGTCACGAGCTTCCCCTCCGTCTCGACAATCGTCGATGCGTGCGCCGAAGGGAACGGCGCACGTTCGTAGATGAACTCCGATTGGACGATGGCAGGGTGCGATTGCGGTGGCACAGCCTCATCTTGCCCCTGCCGCATACCGATGAAAGTCACGACTGCCCAACAGAGAAGAGATGCCACGGGACCTCCGGCCCGATAGTGTACTCGCGGGACCGCCGACATGCATCCCTGGACGCGCGGCCTAAAGAGCGTGTGAATAAATTCGTGGGGTCCGCCTTTAGGCGGACCTACATGGCCGATAGGGCCCGAGCTCGCGCCGTCAGGGGCCGCCTAAAGGCGGCCCCTCCTTGAATTCTTCACAGGCTCTCACCACAGCAGCTTAACGCCGAGCTGGACCTGCCGCGGGAAGCCCGATTGGCGCACGCTGCTCTTGTCGATTGTGCCGAACAGCGGGCTGTCCAGATCCTGATTGAAGTTCGCCTCGTCGTAATTCGCGACGTTGAAGAGGTTGAAGACCTCGACGCGCAGCTGCAATCGAACGTTGGCCGTGAGCTGGGTCATCTTGGCGAAGTTGATGTCGACCTGCCGATACGGCGGCCGGCGGACGTCCCAATCGCGCAACGGCAATACGTTGGTGCCGAACGACGGCTGGCTGATGAACCAGGGCTCGGTGCAGCCGGCGTCCGCATAGGGCTCGCGCGGAACCAGCTCCCCGCTATCCTCGTACCGCGCCGTGCAGGGCGCGGTGACCGCGCGAATGATGTCGGCACTGTAGTCGATGTCCTCGTTGAGCGCCGCCGGGTTCATGTGGGTGCGCTCTCCGTTGGGGTCATAGTAGATCCGGTTGCCGTCGCGGTCCGCGTCGATGTCCCAGGGACGGCCGCTGTTGTAGACGAAGAGCCCCGCGACCTCCCAGCCGCTCACCAGCGCGTTCAGCAGACCGCTCGACTCACCGAGAAGAGCCCGCCCCCGGCCAATCGGCAGCTCGTAGACGGCCGACAGCGTGACCCGATGCGGCCGGTCCGACCAGTAGAGACCTTCCTGGGGGATCATCCGCTGGACGTCCAGCCAGCCCCACTGCTCCACCATCCGCGAGAAGGTGTAGGTCGCGTTGATCGTGACGCCGTCGGAGAAGCGCTTGTTCAACACGGCCTGGAACGAGTTGTAGCGGACGCTGCCGTCGTTCCGCTCGAACTCCTCGATCTGCTCGAACTGCGGGAAGGGGCGGTTGAGCGCGAAGCGGTCGATGGTCTCGCTTTCGTACAGGCTCGTGCCGTCGAAGCCGGACACGCCAAAGAACGGATTGGGCACGCGCTCGCGACAGAAGTCCGGGTCCCCTCCCAGCGCGGGATTGCATGCGTCGCGGAATTCCGCGCTAGGCTCGTTGACGCCGGCCCATTGGCTCCGGAGCTTGCGGCTTCGGCTCCCGACGTAGGATAGCTCGAGCGACGCGTCCCAGGGCAACAGACGCTGGACGCCGATGTGGAACTGGTGCACGTACGGGATCTCGAAGCCCGGGTTCGAGTAGTCGATTTCCTGGCCGAGGTTCGTCTCCGCCCCGAGCGAGGATCCGGGCGGCTGGACGACCCCCTGCGGGAAGGGGTCGTCGAGGGCGACGCTGGGCGTTTGGCCGCCGTCGAGCGACGAGACGATCGGTGTCGGGATGTTGTAGCCGGTCATGACGGTCGTGTCGCTCGGGTTCATGAAATACAGGCCGTATCCGCCCTTCACGATGGTCACGTCGTTCAACAGGAAGGCGAAGCCAGCGCGGGGCTGCAGGTTGTTGTGGTCCCATCCGTACGGATACTTGTCCGGCGCGTTCGGCCCGCCAATGAAGCGCAGCCCGCCCATGATGTCGCCAGGAAGCGCGCCGTGATCGATGCGATCATTGGCAGGGTTGACGATCGCCGGATCGAACGCGTACGCGAGGCGCTTCTGCTCTTCCCACACGGGCGAGTTCAAGTCCCATCGAAGGCCGAGATTGAGCGTCAGCCGGTTGGTAATCTTCCAGTCATCCTGAATCCAGGGAGCGAAGTAGTTCCAGCGAAACGTCGGGAAGATGTTGTTGTCGATCTCGCCGTGGGTCGGGATGCCGAGCAGGAACGACGCGAACGAGCTGCCGCTCAACGGGTCGCTCTCGTCCCAGTCACGCCGGGTGAACCGGTCGTCGAAGCGGATGCGCATCGCCCCGCCGCTGCCGCTGTTCTCTTGCGTGAGCCAGGTCAGTCGCATGTCGAGACCGCCGCGAACGTTGTGATTGCCCTTCAGCCACGAGAAGTTCGGCTGAAAGCTGTAGACCGTCGTCGTTCCTCGACTGAAGTTTCCTCGACCGAGGTTGGTGAACTCGCTGTCATCGCCGTCGGGAAACACGAGGTCGATGCGAGGGAACATCGTCTGTGGGAGCGCATTGACCAGCTCCGCGGGGAAGCCGAGCTCCGTGGCGTCGAAGCCCAGGCCGGCGTCGGTTCGGGCCGCCTCGACGTACTGATTGAGTCCGGAGCGGAGGTTGAGCACGAATGACGGGCTCATGGTTCGCACCCAGTCCCACACGCCCGTGTAGTTGATGCGCTCGAGGGGGCCCTGCGAGTCTTCCGCCGGGCCGGTGATCCCATTGAAGCTCCGGTCTTCCGTCCGCTTGTTCTGCGCATAGCGGACGAACATCTTCGTCTTCTCGCTGAAGACGTGATCCACCTTCGTCGCCAGATTGTAGAAGTCGTCACGCGCGAGGTTTGGCGAGAGCAGGAAATTGCACCGGTACGAGGCGCAGCCCTCATCTGGCGTCTGGTTCGGCATGGGCCAGAAGTCGAGGAGACGTTGGGCGATCGGGTTGATGCGGTCCTGCGGAATCATGTTGTTGGCGAACGGATTGCGTACCCACTGCCCCGTCCCGTCGAATCGCCCAGTCGCCGGGTCGTAGATGGTGATGAGGTTGCCACTCGCGTCGCGGAGATGGCTGAAGTCTCCACGCCGGAGGTCTGCATCCGGGTAGTGCTCGGTCTCGATGTTGGGATTGCTCTCCTGGTAGCCCTCCCAGTTCACCATGAAGAACGTTTTGTCGCGAAAGATCGGGCCATCGAGCTGGATGCCGTATTGATCGAGCTTGTGGTCCGGTTTCTCCTCGCCCTCCAGCTCCAGGAGGTCCCAGTTCGAGTCGAGCCACTTCCGCCGATAGAACTCGTAGATCGCGCCGTGGAAGTCGTTGCTGCCGGACTTCAGGGAAACGTTGATGGAGCCTCCGGCCGAGCGCCCATGCTGTGCGTCGTAGCTGTTGGTGACGATCTTGAACTCCTGAACCGCGTCGACCGGCGGCACGTACGCGACGTTGTTGCCGCCGGCTATGGAATTGTTGGGGGCGCCGTCGAGCGTGAACTCGTTGTTACGATTCCAGCCGCCGTTGATGGACCAGTCGGCAATGGCGCCGTTGTCGAACGGCCGATGATAAATGGCCGGGCCGTTGAACGTGATGCCAGCCGAGGTCAACGACAACATGAATGGGTTGCGCGTGTTGAGTGGAATCTCCGTCACCCGCTTGCTGTCGATGACCGTGCCGCGGTCGGCTCGGCTCGCCTCGATCGTGTCGGCGGTCACCGAGACCGTTTCAGCCATCTCGCCCACTGATAGCTGGATGTTGACGGTGGCCGTTTGCCCCACCTGGAGCCCGATCTTCGCCTGCTCGTACTTCTTGAAGCCTTCCAGCTCGGCCACCAGCGTGTAATCGCCGGGCGGAAGAAACGGAATCGTGTACGCGCCATCCTCGCTCGTGACGACCGTCGAGACGGCATTCGTCACCTCGTTGGTGGCGGTCACGGTCACGCCTGGAATTGTCGCGCCCGAGGCATCGACGACACGGCCGGTGATTGTCGCGCGGAACTCCTGGGCCGCTGCCCACGGTGCGCTGGACGCGAAGACCAGACACACAACGAGCGCGCCTGGAATGACGCGTGCTGACGGCATTCTTCCCCCTTCTGGCATGGGACGGAGCCATTCGACGACCAGTTGTGGTCATCGGTCCACTAGGTCCGTCTGGTATGACAAGTGCGTCTAGCGACGGAACCTTAGCGCAGTGATGCTCGTGGCGTCAACGTCTGCCGCCAGGCCATCACGAACGCACAGCGCAGCCGTATCTTCATGACACTGCTGTGCTTTTGTCTCATGAATAAAAGCAGAACCGGCGAGGGGGTTTGCAGGGGCGTGCTTGAGGTGGACGCCCAGCTTCTAGGTGAACTGTATGGTGGTCATATCACCATGAGAGGGAAGGCAACGAGAGAGGGCTGGGGGCACGGCCCTCGCCGCGCCCCCGTCGGGAGCTACCACTCCACGCTGAGTCCGAATCGGACCACGCGCGGCGCAACGATGCCGCTGATGTCGTTGGCGTCGGGGTCTGCCTGCAACCGCCTCTGCGCCAAGACCGTGTTGACGTTGCCCGCGTTGAAGATGTCCATCGACGGCCGCAGGCTGGCGGCGCCGAGCCGGAAGGCCTTGTCAACGCGAATGTCGACCGTTTGGAACGTGTTCAAACGGACGTCCCCCATCCGATCGAGGAGCACATCTATGTCACCTGCCTGATTCGCACGGCTCGGGGTCTGAATGGACTGCGGGAACGGATAACCCTGCCGCGCGTTGTAGGAGCCGGCGACGTTGATGTCGTACGGCAACGTGTATCGCCCATTGACCTTTACCAGCCACTTCGCGTTGGTGTACACGTTGTCGATGCCGCTGCCGCCCGCCTCCGGCGCAAACGCTTGCGAGCCGGGGCACAGATCCTGCACGCACGTCGGATCTTCATACGCGGCCGGCGAGTCCCACGTGTCGACGGCGTCGTTGTACGCGAAGCTCGCGCCCGCCGACCAGCGGTCGGCATAGCGCTTCTCGAGCGTCAGCTCCACCCCGTTGTAATCGCGCCACCGGTCCAGCACGTTCGTGACGATGAACGCAGACGGAATCTCGAACGTCGGTTCGAAGTAACTCACCGTTTCGCAACGGGCGCCTTCCCGGCAGTCAGTGGGCGTGAACGTGACGGGGACATAATCGTCGCTCGTCAAGCCCACCGTATCCTCCCAGTTGAAACGATCGTACCTCCGCCAGATGTAGCTGGCGCCGATTGCCAAC
>JBOGIN010000106.1:0-3626 GCA_050742275.1 Vicinamibacteraceae bacterium | reverse complement strand
CAATCGTATCGCGCCACTTGAAGCACAAGCCGCGCGCCATGTAGACGTCGCCGACGACCCCGTCCTTCAAGCGCTGCCTCGCCTCGTGGAGCGAAGCGCTGGCGCCGGTGCCGTCCTGGACGATGCGGTTGTACTTGCGCGAGGCCGCGACGATCTGCCGCGCTTCGAACATGTTGTACGAGCATGGCTTCTCGACGTACACGTCCTTCCCTGCCTCGCAGGCCCAGATGGTCTGGAGCGTGTGGTGAAAGTTCGGCGTCGCGATGGACACCGCATCGATGCTGGAGTCTTCCAACACCTTGCGAAAGTCGGAGTACGTCGCGGGTGCCTTCTTCCCGCCCTCCTCCACCATCTTGACGCCCTTCGCCAACACCGATGCGTCGACGTCGCACAGCGCCGCAATCTCCACGTTCGGAGTCTTCAAGTACGCGGAGATGTGCGATTCGCCGCGGCTGTTGAAGCCTACGACCGCCACCCTGACGGTCTCGTTGGGGCTCGCCGTCGCGCGGGCGCGCATCGCCACGGGCAGCGCGACCGAGCTCATCAGGAAGTGCCTTCGATTCACGTTCGTCATGACTCCTCCTTGCGCACGATGCCAATACCGTTCATTTCCTGCCTAGCGAGCGGGCTTTTCAGGTTCTTCATCGCGCACTCTTCAGGCCGCGCGCTACGAAAGCCGCGCGCTACGCGTTACTCCTTCTCCGCCGTCGTCTGTGCGCCAGTGTCCGCGTATTCCCGGTACAACTCCGCAATCCGCTCTCTGGACAGGCCCGGATGGACGATGAGTCGATAGCGGAAGCCGACATGCTCGCCGGCCTCGACCGTCAGGCTGCCGTCCTTGCTCTCGTCGCTCAGAAAATCGCTCACGCCGAACGGGTTCACCGAGTGCAGGCCGTAGGCGCGCGAGTGCCAATAGGTCGGATGTCGCGGATTGCTCGGGTGATCCATGATCACCACGCCAACCGGCTCGCCGTCCAGCCGGCCTGCGTAGTCGACCCATTCGGAGCGCTTGCCCCAGACATTCTCTTCGCCCTCACCGCCTTGAGCGTTCTGCAGCTTCCCCATGCCGGCGGCGTCGGCGCCCCCCTTCTTCGCGCGCTCCTCTTCGAGCGCGCTCGCCATCCGCATGGCGAACGTGCCCTCCTTCGTGTCACGGAAGACGGCGCGCTCGAGCGCCTCGAAGTCGAAGTGAAAATCGACGATGCGCAGCTCGGGATTCGAGTGAAACGTCATCGTCCGCCGTTCGGTCAGCAGCGGCTTCCCATCCGGCTTCAGCCAGCTCAACACCACGTCGACTGAGCCCGACTCCTTCCCGCTCTTGACCGACGCTGGCTCCTTCAAGACGATCCGCCCTCGCTGGGCGCTGCCGCGGGAAGGCGGTGTCGGCACGTTCTGGATCGCCCAGTAGTTGTAGCCGTTCACGTCGCCATGGCCGTAGAACAGGCCGGCATGGTGGGGATGATCGGTGCTCTCTCCGGGCAGCTGGCCCGCCGGGTACGACCGGGTGACAACCTTGCCAGACGCGGACCGCAGCGGATAGAGATAGGGGC
The DNA here is from genome assembly GCA_050742275.1 of Vicinamibacteraceae bacterium. GTDB lineage: Bacteria > Acidobacteriota > Vicinamibacteria > Vicinamibacterales > Vicinamibacteraceae > WHTT01. The sequence continues at coordinate 2,076 of JBOGIN010000106.1, read as the reverse complement.
GGTTGAGATCCTTGCCTCCAACGTAGAACGTCGTGAAGGGCTCATCATCGATCTCGACGCGCACCTCTGCGGGCCCCGACGTGATCTCGACCTGCGCAGCGGTGGGAACTGCGGCGCAGAAGACGCACACCAAGGCGAGAACACATTGTCTCCACGGTCTGTTGATCACCGTCATCGTTCATCTCCGTGGCCTTGCACCTCGACGGCAGCGGTTCGTCGCCTCGGTGCGCTAGAAGCCGAGGCGGAGACCGAGCCGGATTTGACGCTCGGACCCCGCCATCGTCTCCGTGATTTCCGTAAACCCGTTGAGATCGCTGACGCTCCCATCGGGATTGAGCTGCAGGTTCGACACGTTCCCGCCCGGGCTCTCGAAGCGCGGCGAGTTGAGCATGTTGAAGCCTTCGAATCGGAACTGCAGGGTGGTCCGACCGGACAACTGGAACTCTCGGAACAGGCCGAAGTCCCAGGACCAGAAGCCGGGCCCGTACAGGGCGTTCCAGGGAGCCGTCCCGAAACGCGCGTCGGTGACAGGCTGAAACGCCAACGGATCGAAGTAGGCGTTCCCTTGGCCAATCCCGCCGAGAATCCGCGGGTCGCGCACCATGTCGGCGCGTTGCTCGCTCTCGGGCGCGTTCAGGGAATCGTCGCTGGAGGTCACGCTGAACGGCGACCCGCTGAAATAGGTAATGACGTTGTTGGTCTGCCATCCGCCCACGATGGCCGGGAGGATGCCGGGACGATTCAGCCACCGCCGCCCCTGGCCGAACGGAAGCTGGACGACGCTGGTCAGGCTGAACGCGTGCGGGCGATCGATATCGCTCCGGCCGTAGTTCAAGTGATAGAACTCGGGAATCTGAATGTTGGCCGTATTACCGGTGTTGGGAGCGCCCGCGATGCCCTCGTTCCGCGAATACGTGTAGGTGACGCCGACCTGGAAGCCGTCAGCGAACCGCCGTTCCAGCCGCGTCTGCAGCGAGTCGTACTTGGAGTCACCGATGGGCGCCGTGATGGGGGTCGAGGCCGTCCGCCCGAAGCGCTGATTCAGCTGGAGACCGTCCTGTCCGCCGTCGATCGGTGACCAATTGAGCTCCAGCGAACCGAGCTGGTCCTCTTGGCGCGTCGCGACGTACGCCACCTCGCCAACGAACCCCCACGGCAGCTCACGTTGGAACGCGACGTTCCACGACTTGATATGGCCCCGCTCGAACTCGTCTGGAATGGCACGGGCCCCGACGTCGCTCGGCACCGGAATGACGCCGTCACCGAGATCGGGATCGGGAATGAGTGGAATCCCCACAGAGAGGGGGCTGGCCCACGTCCAGGAGTGAGCCGACGGAACCGTCAAATTGAGCACGACCGGGTGGTTCGTCCGGTGAGGGCGCGCCAGCGCGAACGGGTCGTTGGTAATGCCGAAGCCGGCTCGCACGATGGTCGTCGGCGTGACGCGGTACACCATGCCCACGCGCGGCGCGAACATCGTCTTGCTGACCTCGATGCCGAGATCCTTCGGTATCGAGCCGACACCGCCGATCTCCATCATGTTCGTCTCAGGATTGTAACGCTCGATGCCCCGATCCGCGCGCGTCGGGATTGGAAAGTATTCCCACCGTGTGCCGTAGGAGATCGTCAGCTTCGGCGTGGCCTGCCACTGGTCGCGGATATAGAGGCTGTACTGGCGGTTACGCGTGGTATAGGGCGCGTCGACCTCCTTGAGCCGGCCGGTCTCGGTGGGAAGCCCGAGCAGAAAGCCCGCCCAACTGTTGAAGTTGCTGCCGCTCGGCCCGTCCCGCAGCTGCGTCGGACCACCCTCGAAGGTGAAGCCGCCGCGGGCGCCCTGCCCGCCTTCCGGCTGCGTGTGGTTCATCGCCTGATGGTAGAAGTCCATCCCCATGCGGACGTTGTGGCTCCCCTTGACCCAGTTCACGTTGACCACGGTCTGGATCTGATCGTCGCTCCGGTAGTACGGCATCACCGCCGAGTCGACACCGTAGGTGGCGTAGTCTTCCACCTCGAACCGCGGCATGCCGCCCTCGAACCGGTTCGGACCGTTGGTGCCGGGAAGACCGAACAAGTCCA
>JBOGIN010000105.1:0-2850 GCA_050742275.1 Vicinamibacteraceae bacterium | reverse complement strand
GAGTAGCGCAGCCGCCTCTAGCACGAGCGAGCTCCTCGCACGAAGTTTGGCTGGCAGGCGCGCGATGGTACACTCCTCCGCAGAGGCAAAACCATGCGAGCGACAAGGGTGTTGACCGTCGGTGCAGCGGTCGTGGGCCTCGTCCTGGTCCTGACGCTCACTGGGATGCGTGCGTCTCAGTCGATCGATGCACGAATGTCCGTGGATGGCGACGACCTCGGTGGGGCGGTAACGAGCGAGAAAGGCCCAGAAGCCGGCGTCTGGGTCATCGCCGAGACCACCGACTTGCCCACGAAGTTCGTCAAGATTGTCGTCACCGACGACCAGGGGCGCTATCTCATTCCGGATCTCCCGAAGGCGAGCTACAGCGTGTGGGTGCGCGGCTACGGGCTGGTGGATTCTCCGAAAGTGCGCGCAACGCCCGGGAACGACCTGAACCTGACGGCGGTCGTGGCGCCAGACAAGAAGGCCGCGGCGCGGTACTATCCGGCCGGATACTGGCTGTCGCTGATGAAGGTACCGGGCGAGGAGGAGTTCAAGCGGGAGTCAGCGACCAAGGGCGGTATTTCGCCAGAGGTCGAGAGCCAGGGCGAATGGCTGCGTATGGTGAAGTCGGGCGGCTGCACGGCTTGCCATCAATTGGGCAACAAAGCGACGCGCGAGATCCCGGCGCAGCTCGGCACGTTCGCCTCTTCCGCGGCCGCATGGGCACAACGGGTGCAATCTGGACAGGCTGGCGGCAGCATGGTGAGCGGGCTCCAGAGCTTCGGCGCTCAACGAGCGTTGGCGATGTTCGCGGACTGGACCGACCGCATCGCTGCCGGCGAGCTGCCGCCTACGCCGCCACGCCCCCAAGGCCTGGAGCGCCACGTCGTCATCACCCAGTGGGACTGGGCCGATCCGAAAGCGTATCTGCACGACGAGGTGTCGACCGACCGCCGTGATCCAACGGTCAACGCCAACGGACCGATCTACGGGGCCCTCGAGGTGAGCGCCGACTATCTCCCCGTTCTGGATCCGGCGCGGCACACCGCGAGCCGGGTCCCGCTGACCGTGCGCGACCCGAGCACCGAGTCGTCGGCGCCGCCCGGCGTCGCGCAGCCCTCGCCCTACTGGGGCGAGGAAGCCATCTGGACCAGCAAGAACAACGTCCACACCCCGATGCTCGACGAGCACGGGCGCGTCTGGATCACGTCCACCGTTCGTCCTCCTGAGAACCCCGACTTCTGCAAGGAGGGATCGAGCCACCCGTCGGCGAAGCTGTTCCCAATCGAAAGAGCCAGCCGGCATCTCGCCGTGTACGATCCGAAGACCAAGAAGCTCACGCACATCAGCACCTGTTTCGGCACGCACCACTTGATGTTTGCCGAGGATGCCAACGACACGCTGTGGACCAGCGGTGGTGGCCAGGTCGTCGGCTGGTTGAACACGAAGATGTTCGACGAGACCGGAGACGTCGACTATCAGGTCAGTCAGCTGCACCGCCTCGGCATCACGCCAATCCTTCAAGCCGCCGAGCTGGGCTGGAACGCGCCATGGTCTGGCCTGTGGCTGATGTGGCAGAAGCACTACGCCTTCACGTACCACCTGGCGAGTCGATGGAACGTCGAGCGATACAACTTCGTCAACGAGCCCGACCATCCCAACGCCGACCACGACATCGTCAACCAGGAGGTATACATCCGCGGTCTGCAGATCGCTTCCGACGCTATTCGAGCGGCGATTGCGGACGTGAACGCGGCATACGGCAAACGCCTGCGCGCCATCTTCCAAGCGCCGGTCATCACCCACGCGTCGCAGACGAGCGGCGACTACCACATGGACGCTGATCCCGACGCGGACCCGCGCGACGACTTGCATGGCTGGGGCGAGATCTGCCTGCGCAACCTGCGCACCGACTACCACGGCGCGACGGTCGACCACGACATCTTCGACGTCTTCGACACGCACCAGTACAACAAGACCGCCGAGACGTACACATATGAGCTCGGCATGATGGATCGGAAGATGCGCGAGTACACGCCGTCCGGCACGGCGCTGCCCGTGGTGTACTCGGAGTTCAATCGCCGTAACACCAGCGCGTTCGAGACCAGCGGTGACGATCTCAATACACCAAGGATCTTCGCCGAGCTCGCCGAGATCTGGGGCGCCGCGCTCACCGGTGGCGCTGAAGAAATGATCTGCTTCAAGTTCGACAACACCGTGCGCGCCAACGGCATCCCTTACGGGACAGGGCATTACTACGTCGAGAATTCCGGCAACTACAACGTCCGCGGCGTGAAGAAAGCCGGTGAGTCCAATCGGATGTTCGCCTCCCGCTTCGCCGCGGCGAATGGGCGCGACGTGTTGGCGGCAATGGTTTCCTCGACAGGGCCCGCCGTGCGGCCGGGGGCGATTGTGTCGTCGCACGATACCGCGATCGGCCGCCATTCGATCTGGCTGCCACACTACTCGTCCGAGGCGGCGTACCCGGTCACGCTCGATCTCTCGGCAGCACCCGGCCGTCCCGGGGGCGCCGCGGTGATCGTGCAGGAGGTGAGCGCCACACACAGCGGTGACGTGGTCGCGCTGGACACGATGCCGGGTTCCGGTGTGCTGACGATGAATCAGCCCGCCGACTGTGTCTGGCTGGTGACGCTGCTCGAGCAAGGCGTTCCTCAGATTACCGACGCACCAACCCTTGGCGTTGGTCTGACGCCGAGCGCCTCGTCATCGTCGCTCGTGGTCGGCCGGGCCGGTGCTGGCATCGAGCCCGCCGTGAGCTATCTCGCCTTTCGCGTGAGCAACACCAGGCCCCGGCTCGCCCTGCTCGAGCTCACCGGCGCCGCCCTGGATGGTGCGCCGCTCACG
>JBOGIN010000104.1:0-3029 GCA_050742275.1 Vicinamibacteraceae bacterium | reverse complement strand
TTGATCCCTTGATCCCTTGATCCCTTGATCCCTTCCCTTGATCCCTCGATCCCTTGATCCCTTGATCCCTCGATCCCTCGACCCCTCGATCCCTCGATCCCTTGTCCCTACCCAAGCTGCGACGTGCAATGCGGACAGCGCGTCGCCGCAATAGGAACGTCCGTGGCGCAGAACGTGCACGACTTCGTGGTGGGCTCTGCGGTCTCTTGTCGGCGCAGCCGGTTCATTCCACGCACCAGCAGGAATACCGCGAACGCCACGAAGACGAACGTGATCACCGCGTTGATGAACAATCCGTAGTTGACGGTGACCGCGCCCGCTGCCTGCGCCGCCTGGAGCGTGTCATAGCTCGCCGCCGGCGCCGTGCCTTCGCGCAACACGATGAAGAGGTTCGTGAAGTCGGCGCCGCCCGTAACCAACCCCAGGATCGGCATCAGCACATCGTCCACCAGCGACTTCACGATAGCGCCAAACGCGACACCAATGATGATCCCCACGGCCATGTCCACCACGTTGCCGCGCATGGCGAACTCTCTGAACTCCTTCAGCATGACATCCTCCTCGATGGGAAAGGGGACAGGCCCCCTTTCCCATGACGAACGCAACTGAAAAAGGGGTGTATCACCTCTTCCTACGTCTCCCCGCTATCGACAGACGCGTTGAAACTGCCACATCCGGCCATCGTTTGTCATGAGGTGCTCCGGAGCGCAGGGAGATATGGAGGCCTGGCTATGAGGGGAAGCCGGAGAATGGCGAAACCAGCTTGAGCCCGCACCGGACGGCTTATTTGAACTCTCGCGCGAGCTTTTCCAGTTGTTTGGCGACCTGCTGCGCCTCGATGCGGCGCTGCGTCGCCTCGTCCAGGGGGACGCCTTCATAGGTGCGGCCGTTCACGAGCGCCACCGCTTCGAGCAAGCCCGCGCGGACCGCGTCGCGAATCGCGCCAGCCACGTCGGACACGACAGCATCATTGAGGGGATAGGAGGGCGGCATACGGGTGAGCGCACGTCGCGCCCGCTCCAACGAATCGATAATCATGGTCAGTCAGGTCCGGGTCTCGGACCAGCGATGCCGATTAGCCCGCTGCATCCGATACTCGTCGGCGCTCTCCAAGGGCCGAACTCGCGCTCCTATTGTATGCAGAATTGCCGTCATACAAGTAGTCGCGCTCGCGGGCCCGGATCGCCTTGTAGCGGCGGAAGACCGTGCGCGCGTCTTCGAGCCCGACGGCCGAGCGCCAGGTCGATCCCCGAAACGTGTGCGCCAGCATGCGCTGCCAGTGCCGAAGCGCAAACCGCGGATAGTGCCGCATAACCCGTGGCAGGTGGCGCACCTTCATCCATCGCTCGGCCCGCCACCGGAGGAATTCGGCCTCTTCCGCCGCGACGTGCGCCGTCCTGACGACGGCCGTGGTTCCATCCCACTCCTCGAGCCGCTCGTTGACGATGAGGCCCCGCTGCCGGAAGTCCGCGGACATCGGCGTCCGGGGATATGGTGTCGGATGCTGGATGTACGGCCAATCTACGTACCGGCGCGCGAACTCGAGATTGGCGAGAATCGATGCCACGGTGTCGTCAGGATTGCCGACGATCAGCCCGCCCACGACGTACAAGCCGTGGCGGTGGAGGTGCTCGATGGCCGCGAGCGTCGCGTTGCCGACAATCCGGCCCTCATCTCTGGCCGCGTTCTTCGCGCGCGCCTTCAAGAAGCCGAGGTCTTCGTCGAGGATGTTCTCGATCCCGAGAAACACGTATCGGAACCCGGCGCGCTTCATCAGGGGGGCGAGGCGGGCGCCATGCTGTGCGATCGCTGACGTCATGGCCTGGACGATCAGCTCGCCGTCGTTCAGGCCGGCATCGATAATCGCTTCACAGAGCGCCGTGAACCGATGCACGTCGAGCGTGATGTTGTCATCGACGAGAAACAGGACCTCGCCGCCGCGCGCCCGCGCGTCGCGAATATCCTCCAGGACGCGTGGGATGGAGAACCTGTGGAAATTGCGGCCGCGCATCTCGATGATGGCGCAGAAGCTGCAGTCGTACGTACAGCCCCGCGACGTCTCGATGACGTCGATGCCCTTCCCCATGAACGTGTACCCGGACAGGACGCGGGCCGCGCGCTTTGGCGGCTTGATGGCCTCCACATCCAATCGTGAGACGTGCCGATCGGGATTGTGCCGGAACGTCTGGCCGTCACGCCATGAGAGCCCGGCGATGCCGTCGAATCGACGGCGGCGATGCTCCAGCGTGCGCAGCAGGGCGTTGAGCGTCAGCTCTCCTTCACCGCGGACGACGAAGTCGATGCCGAGCGCCGGATCCTCGTACGCCTCGCAGGCAAGGCTGGGATCGTAGCCGCCGACGACAATGCGCGCGTCCGGCAGGAGCGCCCGAACGAGGCGTGCGACCTGCAAGGCCGTGCGGCGCTGAAACGTCATCACCGAGAGCCCAATCAACTCCGGTTGCCGCTCCTGCACCAGCCTGGTCACGGTGTCGCGCACGCGACCGTGGGCGAGGATCAGGTCGGCCACCGCGACCTCGTGGTGCGGATCGACGTTTCCGGCGAGCGACGTCAGCGCGCCGTTCGGCATGCGAACCGCGACAACCGGCGTGTGCTCGAACGAGTCCGGCATGGACAGGAGCAGAATGCGCATGCTGGCGTCAGGGCCCGTGCGGGGAGGACGTGTCGAGCATAGCGCGCGGCGGGCGGGCCGGCAAGCTCAGAAAGGCGTTTCCGCATCGGTGCCGTCCAACCGCCGCCGTGCCTCACGTATAATCCGCCTTATGCGCCGCCGGCTGGCGTCGTGCGGGCTCCTCTTGGGGCTCATCGCCACCGCTGTCCCCGTCGTGGCTCAATCCTCCGCCTTCACGTTGGCGGTCGTGCGGCGTGACGGGGTGCTCGTGCCGTTCGTGACGTTCACGGGGACGACGTTCGAGCGGCGTTGGCCGGAGCCGGAAAGACGCACGGATGTCCCGGCGGCGCTCGACGATGTGCCATCGAGCTGGTGGCCAAATGAGCGCCCGCAGATCACG
>JBOGIN010000103.1:0-1953 GCA_050742275.1 Vicinamibacteraceae bacterium | reverse complement strand
GAGCGGGACCATGCGCGCTATGTCGGCGTTGGCTTCGGCAAGCGTGGCGCCTGGTCTCAAACGCCCCACTGCCTGGAAACCGAAGCTGACACCGTCTGCGTCCGCGCGGTCGGGCTGCAGGGGTAGCAGCACCTCTGGATCGGTGTGCAAGAACGTGAAGGAAGAGGGAAGCACGCCAATGATCTCGGCGGCTGTGCCGTCGATCACGAGCGATTGTCCAATGACGTTCTCAGCGCCGCCGAATCGGCGCTGCCAATAGCCGTGGGTCAAGACCACCCGCACCGGACTGCCCGGTCTGTCGTCGTCTCTGCTGAACAGCCGGCCAAGGAGGGGCTGCACTCTGAGCAGCGGCAGCGTGCCGTCGGTGACGGCCAGCACGTCGACACGCTCCGGCTCGCCGAGTCCGGTGATCGAGACCTCCTGGCCGTCCCACGCACCAATATCCTCGAAGGCGCGCTGGTTGTCACGATAGATGAAATACGTCGCGGGGCCCTGATTCATCACGGGAAGGCTGACACCCGGCCCGCGGTGATAGAGGCCAGCCAGACGCTCGGGCTCCTGAAACGGAAGGGGCTTCAAGAGAACGCCATAGACCACGCTGAAGATCGCCGTGGTGGCGCCGATCCCGAGCGCCAGCGTCAGGACGGACGCCGCCGCGAAGCCGGGCCGCTTCGCGCACATGCGGGCGGCGTGGCGCAGATCCTGCCAGAGGTCGGAGAGCGTATGGCCTGTTGCAGCGCCTGGTGTGATCGGCGGGGGCGCATGCGACTGGCGCAGCGGCGTCATGTACTGCGCCAGGACGTTGCCGCGCCGGAAGTCGGCGAGCGCCAAGCGCCTGGCTTCGTCAGGTGATGCGCCCCCTGCTAGTAACTCCCGGTAGCGGTCATCGAGATGCTGCGACAGCTCCTCGACGATCTCCGCCTCGCGCGTGGGCGAGAGCCGCAGCGACGCCAATCGCCTGCGCACTTCGCGCGCCCATATGGCCTTGACCGAGGCATCATTGGTCGGAGTCGAAGGATCAGGCACGGTCCTCTCCCGTCCCGCGGCGCACGGCTCCAGCTCTCCATCCCGCGCCCGCGTGTCTATACCTGCTATGGCCAGATATTACGTGGACAGGCATTATCGAGTCAACGCCCGGTGACTCGGCTCGAGGATCTGATCCCGTCTGGCAGGAAACAACAAAAACGAAGCGTCCGGTGGTACTGCTCAGCCCATCGACAATGGATCGCGCTGTTTCGCGGCCTCGCGCACACGCCAGGCCTGCCACAAATGACGCCGCTCGTGCGCCGCAATGACGTGCAACCCCGTGGCAAGACTGAATCGAACGCCGCGAACGAAGGGATTGGGAAAGCGCACGCCGGTCAGATCGACGTCCATGTACCGCTTCAGGAACGCGCGCACGTCGTCCTGTGATGCAAGGAACTGACGGACCGCATCATCGAGCGACGGGCGGCGACGCGGTCGAATGCTTCGCGGCGCCTTGTTCTTGGACCGAGGCTTCACCGGTGGCTCGAGCGTTCGGACGAACCAAGCACCGATCAGCCCCGGCCGCGCGGGGCGACGTCGTCGACGTCCTTCGCTGAGCGCGCGCTCGGCGGCAGGCTGCATCGCGCGCAGGTACACACGGTTGGCCGTGGCCAGATGATCGAGGCATTCCGCGACGCTCCAGGAGTCAGCGTCAACGCGCCAAGCCCCGAGGTCCTCGGACAGAGCCGTCACCAGCGTGCGGGCATCGCGCTCTGCCGCGTCGAAGGCCTCTTCCAGCGCCACGATGTCTGCTGGGTGTTGCTCCACGTCTCCATCGCCCATGGTCCGGCAGATCGGTGTCCCGAGTTGCATCGCGGGCAGAAACACCGCTCGTCAGCCACGGGCGCGGGGCAGCCGGAACGCGGCCATCTCCTGATCGTTGCGAACCAGCAGGACATCGCCGACCAGCACCGGATGGTTCCAGGT
>JBOGIN010000102.1:0-5336 GCA_050742275.1 Vicinamibacteraceae bacterium | reverse complement strand
CCACGGCGTGGGCGAACGGGAGATCGAGCACGCGCAGACACAGCGGGACGATGTCGACGGTCCGCATGTGTTCGGGCAGCGCGACGCCGTCTGGAGCGCCGGCAAGGATGACCGGCGAGGTCGAGTCGAGCCGATGGAGCGCTCCATGCGAGCCGCCGCCGTCGTGCGGGCTCGCCCCGGCCACGTTGAACTCGTACCCCGGGCGTGCCGTGATCCAGAGGTCCCCGCTCTCGTCCAGGCCGAGGCCGCAGGCGATGCGCTCGAACGCGTTGGGATAGTCGCCGAACCGCAAGCGCCCCTGCTCGTCCACGCGTGCATCCAGGGCATCGAGCGCACCCTCCCATTGCCACGCGTTTCCGAAGTCGTCACGTCCCAACGCCTCGCCGCCACCGCCCGATCGCAGGTACAGCCGCCCCCGATCTTCCGTGGCCACATGGAAGCCCGCATCGCCCGGACGGTCGATCGCCGCGCGCCAGAAGACCTGGTCCACGCGACGATCGGCCAGCACGCGATCGATCGTCTCGTGGATCCGCATACGCCCGTGCTCTCTGAAGTAGATCTGCACCGTGCGCAGGTTCGGGCAGATCATCACCTCGTCGCCGGCCTGCCACCCCTTGGCCAGGTCCGCCTGCCGCAGCGGCGCGAGCAGCGTATCCAGGCGGATACCGGCGCGCTCGGGCGTGGCCTCCATGGCGCACTGCGAGTGATCGGAGGTGACCACGAGACAGATCTCGTCGAGGAACGCGTCGAGGCCACCCCAGGCAGATAGCACGGTGGCGAGTCCCTCGTCCACGCGCTCCAGCACCTCACTGGCGCCGTCCGGGCCGACCTCGTGGCTTCGATAGTCGTTGTCGGCACAATACGCCACCGTGAGATCGGTGAACGCCCGATCCTCCGCGAGCTGCTCGAGCAGCCCAAGGGTGGCCGCGTCATCCATGCCGAACCGATGCAGGACGCCCGCCGCTGGCGGGCGCACCGGCTTGCCCCGGCGATGAACGGCGGTCACGAACTGCCCGAGGCAGAGCCGTGACGGACCCTGCAGCGTCGCGGCGTGGGGACTGCCCGGCAGGAGCCGCATCAGCAGGGGCAACCGGACGCGATGTGAAACGTCGCCGCGAAAGATAATGTGGTTGAGGCACGTGGCCTGGCGTCCGGCGCGCTCCACGAGCTGGAACATGGTCGTGGACTCCAGACGCTCGTGATTCAACCGCACGAGGAAGTCGTCGAGGAACGCGCCAAGCCCCTTGCTGGCGAGCAGCCAGAAGTCGTCCCCGTAGTAGGCGACGTCGCCGCTCTTGGCGTCGACCCATGCGGCGCCGCCGATGCCGTGCTGGCATGGGTACACGCCAGTGACGATCGACGCCGTGGCGGCCGGCGTGATGGATGGAAAGATCGCGGTCGAGGCCGGATGGAAGCTGCCCGCCTCGACCAGCCGCCGGAACGTGGGCAGGCGGCCCTCTTCCATCGCCCGCTCCACGATCCATCCGGCGGCCGCGTCGATGACGAGAAGCAGCACTTTCTTCATGACACAAGCACTCTAAGCGCAGAGTGAGGCCTGCCAATTGCGGCACGCCTCCACGATCCGAGATCGGAGCTCCGCGTGTCCGATGGTCTACGGGCGGGCGAAGGCGCGCTTGATGTCCAACCCGAACTTCGGGTCATGACGTGTTCCCGAGATCGTGATGGGCACGACGGTCTTCTTGCCTTCGCGGCGAAACAGCGGGTCGACGGCCCTCAGCAGCAGCGACTTGAAGCCGGAGGTCAGCTCGGAAAGCTTCGCATCCAGCGTGACCGTTCCGCGGAAGTCCAACCGCTCGCCGCGAAGCGCATAGGTGCCCGCGAGCTGGACGGCGGCCCCCGGCATCCCGAACCTGAGGCTCGAGAAGCGCAGCACCCCCTGCTTCAGGACGAACTTGCCGCGGAGGTCCGACAGCACGCGGGCCGCGGCGTCCGCGCTCGGCGCGCCCTTCCGGCCGCGACTCTTCTGGCTCAGCTCAGCGAGCTTCTCCTGCACGCTGAACTCCGTGAACCGCGCTTTGGCGATGGAGAACTGGCCATCGAGCTGAAGCTTGTCGATCACCTCGGCGTCCCCAGGTGGCAAGAGAAACGCCGTCTTCAGGTCGAGCGCGCCGGTCATCACCGGCGGCTTGGCTTTCATCGCCAGACGCAGGACGTCCTGGATGCGCCCTCCGTCAATGACGACGTCGAGGGATATCGTGCGGCCTTTGACGCCCGGCTTCCCGACGACCCCGCCCTTCGCGACGATCGGCGTTTCGATCAGTGTCGCGTTGACGGGATCCAGCCAGGTATTCCCGTTCGTGCCGTCCACCACGGAGTGGAACGTGGTCTCGAGCGGCGCGGGCTGCCCGCTCAACGTGACCACGAACGCCGGCGTGGTGGTCCGCCCGCGCACGTCGATGCGCTCGAGCACGCCACCGAACCTGCCGTTGGAATCGAGTCGGCCGCCAATGCCGTCGAACACGCCGAGGTCGGCGTCCTTGAACGTGTAGCGGCCCTCGAGCGGTGTTCGCGCCGGCTCGCCCGTGCTCCACGGCCCGAAGCTCCCCTCCGTGTGAATCTCGCCCGGAGGCGTTGGATTCGTCAGAGTCGCCCGAAACCGCCAGGGCACGTTCGCCCCGACGTCACGCATCGTCAACTGGTGAATCTGGAAGTCACGCGGGGTCTTGCCTGATTCGCGCGGCATGATGCGCAATACGGCGCGCTCGCTGACGACCTCGCCTATGATGAGCGGCGCTTCCGCGCCACGCCCCGCGGCGGCGGGCTTGGACGGCGGCCGCTGCGCGGTGCGGCCCGCGTCATCCTGTGGTGCGGACGACGATGACGCCGGCTTGGTCTCGGCCCGGGAGAGCTCGCCCGTGAAGGAGTCGGCCTCTTCGGACCTCTCGCCTCGCATGCCGCCAGGGGGGATGGTGATCTGCAACCCTCCGAGCGTGACGTTGTGGAGGCGGAGGGGGTCGCCGAACAGTCCCCACAGATTCGCGTCGGCGGAGAAGCTCTCGATTTCGATGAGCGGCGGCACATCGGTCCGCCCCCGATGGCGCAGGACGACGCCATTGCCCGCGACGGCCAGGCGCGGCAGAACGCTCACGCGCAGGCTCGCGAGCTCGACCTTGGCGTCGAAGCGTTCGCTCAGCGCCTCGGTGATGCGGTCCCGCGCATAGGGCGTCAGCGGAATCGGAAGGCTCAGGGCGGCGACGAGGACGACAAGAATCAGGAGCCCCGCGATGAGTATCAGCGACTTGGTGCGAGTCATGGGCGAGGGGAATGAAGAGTCGCTGTCAATCGGGGAATGCGCAATGCGGATTCGGGCCTGGTTGTGCGCCCTGCGTTGTGCATCTTGCACAACCAAGAACCATGCGAGACGTCCCGTGTGGACGAGAGGACTACCGCTTGCGCGCGCCGACCACGATCAGCACGATACCTCCGACGAGCGCGAGGCCGCCGAGCACCGGCGGGAGGGGCACTCGTTCCTGCGTCTCGGTCTGGGCCTCGATGGGTCCCACGTCGAGGACCGTCTCTTCTCGCGTGTACGTAATTCCCCCGTAGGCCAGCGCGACGACGCCGATGATCACGAGGACGATTCCGACGAGAGTCGACGTATTCATGGTCCAGATCTCCACCCTTCGAGGCGTGTGGGCGCGTGGAGGAGCTATGCCCCGGCCACCGCAGCCGACAAGGGCTGTCCGAGGGCGTTGTTTCCATCATACGCCCGACTACGGAGATCTCCTTCGGGTCCCAGTTAGCGCACGGCGAGCTCGGGCCGTGACTTCGGGCTCTTGTCGGGCAGCTCCTCTCGCGTCAGCGCGCGGCATGACTCGCCTTTCACGAGGCTCGTCGGCACGACCGACCGACACGGGGGCAGCTCCGGTTGCGCAAGCCGGGCGATGACGAGCTCCGCCAGTTGCTTGCCCAACTGCTCCAGATAGACGTGGATCGTCGTCAGCCGCGGGTGCATCGTCTGCGCCTCGATGTCATCGAGCGCCACGACGCTGACGTCGTCCGGCACGCGCAAGCCGGAATCCCGGAGCGCGTCGTACACGCCCTGCGCCGTCCCGTCCGAGCCGGCGAAGATGGCGGTGACCGGCGCGTCTTGCGCCAGAATCGACTTCGTGCCGAGGTAGCCCGCCTCGCGCGGCTGATCCGAATCGGGGCTCACGGCGCGCGCCGGGACGCTCGACGCCGTCATGGCGCGGGCGTATCCCTCGTAGGGGCGATCGAACCAGGGAAACCGCCGGTTGCCGACGAACCAGATATGTGTATGTCCCAGCGACTGGAGATACCGCGTCATCTGGTAGCAGCCGTCGATGTCGTCGTAGTACACCGCGTCGCAGCGGTCGTCGGTCAGCGGCTCGAGGATGCTGTTGGCCTGGACGGCGAACGGCAGCTTAGTTCGCGCGATCAGGTCGAGCAGGTTCTGCGAGTGCGCGCCGGCGAGAATGAAGCCGTCGACGATGTCGCGCCGCTGCACGATTCGCGGCACCTGGAGATCCTGCCACGCGACGCGCGGTGAGTAGTGGAGCGAGAGAAAGACCAGATGGTAGTCACGCTCGGTGCAGTACGCCTCGGCGCCGGCGAGAATGCGCGAGTGGAACGGATGCAGGCGGTGGCGATTTCCGAGGATGAAGGCAATGAGCCGCGGTTTCCTGCGACGCCGAAGATCGAACTGGAGTCGCTCGGCAGTCCGATAGACACGCGCTTCAATCTCCGCGCTCACGCGTGCCGTGCCGTTGACAATACGCGAGACCGTCGACGGACTGACGCCGGCGGCACGGGCGATGTCCTGTGAGCGAAGTTTCTTGCGCTTCGTTCTCAAGTGTAAGCAGCCTCCATCGTCTCCTTTCCTGAACCGGACATCAGGTTTTCGTCGCGGCCCGCATCATCTCCCATCCGTTCCCGCAGCGTCAAGAAACTTTCACAGCCGTCTGGCAATCTTGGCCCACAGACACGCACTTTCGACGAAATTGCGGGAGCCGTGTGGCTCTAACGAATCGATTCAGGCTGGCTATTTCGCGAGGTGAGACTCATCTGAAAAATTTCTTGACATGGTTGCAAATAGGTGGTTCTCTATCACGCTATCTCATCACCGCTACAAGGGCACGTGTTCCGAAAGAGTCTGGGCGCCGCGAGGAGGTGGGACTCGAAGCGCTCCACTCGGACGAGAGCCGGAACGGCTCCCGGAGGTGCCGGCGAGCTTGCTTGGAGAGGGGGCCATCGATGTGCGCGTGTTCCAGCCCGTCAGCCGTCCGTATGCTGGGCGGCTTGTTCGTCGTTCTCCTCGGCATCGTTGCCGCGCCCACCGTCAACGCCCAGGTGCT
>JBOGIN010000101.1:0-3940 GCA_050742275.1 Vicinamibacteraceae bacterium | reverse complement strand
CGTAGACGTCGCACAGCGACGCCAGCTCCTTCGCAAACGCCGCGTCGTTGGCTTCTTCTTCCTTGTGAAACCGCAGGTTCTCCAAGAGGACGATGCCGCCGTTTCCGGCGCTGTTCAGAGCTGCACGCGCTCGGTCACCGATGCAGTCTTCTGCAAAGGTGACCGGCCGATCCAGAAGCTCGCCAAGGCGAGCGGCAACCGGCCGCAGACTCATCTCTGGACGCGGCGCGCCTTTCGGCCGGCCAAGGTGTGACGCCAGCACCAGCACCTGTGGGCGCTGCTCCAGCGCGAATTGAAGGGTGGGCAACGAGGCGCGGATGCGCGTGTCGTCTCCAATCACGCCACCTTCGAGCGGCACGTTGAAGTCCACACGGATGAACACCCGCTTCCCCTGCAGATCGAGATCCTTGATGCTTCGTTTTGCCACGCGTTGATCCTGAACCCTAGATCCCTAGATCCCTAGATCCCTAGATCCCTAGATCCCTGACCAACTACAGCCCCTTCTTCGCGATGAACCGGAGGAGATCGACGCAGCGCATGCTGTAGCCCCACTCGTTGTCGTACCAAGCGACGATCTTGGCGAAGTCGTCATCCATGACAGCGGTGAAGCTGCCGTCGACAATCGACGAGTTCGGGTTGCCCCGATAGTCGATCGAGACGAGCGGCTCTTCCGTGTAGGCAAGCACACCGCGGAGCGGCCCTTCGGCCGCTGCCTTGAGCGCGCCGTTGACCTCCTCGCGCGACGTCTTCTTCTCGAGGACGGCGGCGAGATCCACCACGGACACGTTTGGGGTCGGCACGCGCATGGAGAAGCCCGACAGCTTGCCGTCGAGCGCCGGCAACACCGCGCCTACCGCGGTCGCGGCGCCTGTCGTCGTCGGGATGATGGACATGG
Organism: Vicinamibacteraceae bacterium; assembly: GCA_050742275.1. Lineage (GTDB taxonomy): Bacteria > Acidobacteriota > Vicinamibacteria > Vicinamibacterales > Vicinamibacteraceae > WHTT01. The sequence goes on along the minus strand of JBOGIN010000101.1, from coordinate 3,045 downwards.
CCGCCGCGCGCGCGCGCCGCAGGTCCTTGTGGGGCAAGTCCAGCAGCTGCTGGTCGTTCGTGTACGAGTGCACCGTTGTCATCCACCCCTTCTTGAGGCCAAAGCTCTCGTGCAACACCTTGGCCACCGGTGCGAGGCAGTTGGTCGTGCACGAGGCGTTCGAGACGACGTGATGCTTCGACGGATCGTATTGGTCGTCATTGACCCCCATGACGACGGTGAGATCGGGGCCCTTGGCCGGCGCGGTGATGATGACCTTCTTGGCGCCCGCCGCGAGATGCTTCGCCGCGTCGTCACGCTTGGTGATGAGTCCCGTGGACTCGACGACGAAGTCCACACCGAGATCCTTCCACGGGAGCGCAGCCGGGTCGCGCTGGCACAGCACCTGGAACTCGTCCTTGCCGACGGTAATCTTGTCGCCGGATGCCGAGATCTTGGCTTCGAGATTGCCCAGAATCGAGTCGTACTTCAGCAAGTGCGCGAGCGTCGCGGCATTCGTGATGTCATTGACCGCCACGAAATCCACATCGTCAAACCCCATCGACGCACGAAAAATGTTCCGTCCAATGCGACCGAAGCCGTTGATGCCAACCTTGATGGCCATGAATGCGTCCTCCCGGACCGAATCAGTAGTTGCCTCTCATGAGGAGGGCGGCGGGCACGCCCAGAAACTCGTATTCTAATACATGCCGCCGATGTACTTCTTGTACAGCGTCCTCAGCTTCGTAGCCCTGCTCTTCGCGTCGCCGTATTTCGCCTATCGGGCGCTCCGGGACGGCAAGTACATCCGTGGATTCTCGCAACGGCTCGGCTCCCTGCCCTCGTCGCTCAACGCGGGCCGCGCGCCGTCGATTTGGATCCATGCCGTGTCGGTCGGCGAGGCGCTCACGGCGCGGGTCCTCATCGATGGGCTCCGGACGCGTTACCCGGGCCACAAGCTGCTCCTCTCGACGACGACCCGCACCGGGCAGGAAGTTGCGCAGACACGTCTGGCGTCGCTCGACGGTGTGTTCTACTTTCCCTTCGACTGGGCCTGGCCGATCCGCCGTGCTCTCGATACGATTCGGCCGGAGCTCTTCGTCATGATGGAGACGGAGCTGTGGCCCAATCTGCTCCGGGCATGCCGGGCCCGCGGCGTTCGAACCGCGCTGGTCAATGGCCGGTTGTCCGTGCGCTCGCACAGGCGCTATCGACGCGTCCAACCGTTCTTTCGTCGTGTGCTCGCCGACGTCGACCTCCTTTTGGTACAGGGTGAGACGGCGGCACGGCGGTTCATCACGCTGGGCGTGGATCCAGCGCGCGTGATCGTGACGGGCAGCTTGAAGTTCGATGCTCTCGACTGGGACGCCGTCGGACGGAATGACGATGGCGTCCTGCGGTATTTCCGGATGCGGGAGTCCCGCGCCGTGGTCATCGCGGCCAGCACGCTACGCGGCGAGGAAACGGCTGCGCTGCGTGCATTCCGCTGCGTGCAGGCGGAAGTATCGGACGCGCTGCTGATCCTCGCGCCGCGCCACCCGGAGCGCTTCGACGAGGTTGTTCAACTGACGTCAGACGAGGGCTGCCGAGCCACGCGCCGGACGGAGCTGAAGGCCGACGGCGATCTCCGAGACGAGGTGATCGTGCTCGACACGATGGGGGAGCTCGCGCGCCTCTATCAGATCGCGACGGTTGTTTTCGTCGGCGGAAGCCTCGTTGACGGCGGCGGCCACAACATCCTGGAGCCGGCGCTGTTCGGCAAGCCGATTCTCTTCGGGCCCTTCATGCGCAACTTCGCCGAGATTGCCGACGAGTTCTTGGAAAGGGGGGCGGCGGTACAGGTGCGCGACAGCAGTCACCTCGCGGCCGAAGTCCTCCGGTTGCTGGGCGACCCTGTGCGACGCACGAGCTTGGGGGCCGCGGCACGTGCCCTGGTCGAAGCCAGCCGCGGCGCGAAGGACCGGACGCTCGAGGAGATCGAGCGGCTACTGCCACCGGACCGTCACGAGAACAACGAAAAGATGCCAAGCGGGAGAAAAAGATGACAGGCATCTTCTCGTTGTCCTCCCTCTACGGGGCGGCGGCTCGGCGCCGGCGGCGATGGTATCGCGCGCATCCGGAAGCGCGCCGCACGCTCCGCCGGCCGGTGATCAGCGTGGGCAACATTGCCGTGGGCGGCCGGCGTAAGACGCCCATTGTGGCGGCGCTGGCGCAATGGCTGGCGGCGCAGGGGGAGCGCCCAGCAATCCTGAGCCGTGGCTACGCTCGGGAGCAGCCTCGAGATGGCGTCGTGGTCGTGCGAGACGCCTCCAACGTGCGTGCCGCGCTCGCTGAAGCCGGTGACGAGCCGTTCCTGCTTGCGCAGGTCCTGACGGGCTGCGCCGTGTTGGTGTCCCCGGATCGATACGTCGCGGGACGACTGGCGGAGACGCGCCTGGGTTGCACCGTCCACCTGCTCGACGATGGCTTTCAACACTTCGCCGTGACGCGCGATGTGGACCTGGTCGTCGTGGACCCGCGGGATGTGACTGGCGCTCGAGCCTTACCGCACGGTCGGCTTCGCGAGCCGCCGGATGCCCTCGATGCCGCCGACGCGTTGATCTGGCTCGAGACCAGTCGAGGCGACGTCAAGTGCCGTTCGGACGACACCGAGGGGCGCTGCCCGCAGTTCATCGCACACGATCGCCGCGGCACGCCGCGTCGGCTGGCTTCGAGCCTCGAAGCGTCCCCGCTGGCGCCGCCGGCCCGCGTCGTGGCCATCGCTGCGATTGCAGAGCCTCAGCGCTTCTTCGACGACCTCCGCGCGGCCGGCTGGGAGCTGGCCGACGCGCTCGGCTTCCCGGATCACCATCCGTTCAACCAGCAGGATCTGGAACGTGTGGCGGTGCGCCTCCGGGAGACCGGCGCTCTCGCTGTCTTGACCACCGAGAAGGACGGCGTGCGACTCGAGGCTCGCCCCGAGCTGCCATTTCCGGCGGCCGTCGTTCCTCTCGGCGTCCACATCGACCCGCAAGAGGCGTTCTTTTCTTGGTTGGCCGAAAGGCTCGAGGCGGCTCGATCCACAAG
>JBOGIN010000100.1:0-6017 GCA_050742275.1 Vicinamibacteraceae bacterium | reverse complement strand
CTCACGCGCGGCCTGAAGGCCGCGCGCTACACACGGAAGGCGCTTGATAACGCAACCACAGACAGACAAGGCGTGGCTGGTCCGCATCTTCGCGGTCACCTGGATCGCATACGCCGGCTTCTATCTCTGTCGCAAGAATTTCAGCGTGGCAATGCCGCTCCTGGGCGGTGAATCGGGGCTGACCAAGATCGACTTCGCCAACCTGATCTTCGGCTACAGCCTGATGTACGCCGCCGGCCAGCCCCTGTTCGGCGTGCTTGCCGATCGTTTCGGCGCGCGACGCGTGGTGGCCGCCGGCATGCTGCTCGCTGCGGCGTCCAACATCCTCATGGTTACAGGCACGTCGGTCCTGATACTGGCGCCGCTCGTGCTGGCAAACGGGATCGGCCAGGCGACCGGCTGGCCGGGCGTCGTCCAGATCATGGCCAACTGGTTCCGCCGGAGTGAGCGGGGCATGGTGATGGCCTGGTGGACGACGAACTACGTGCTGGGCGGATTCCTGGCCACGCTGTTCGCCACCTGGGTCGCCACCAGCGATCTCCTTCCTGGTCAGGGCTGGCAGCGGGCCTTCTGGATCCCGGCCGTGCTGCTCGGCCTGATCGCTGTTCTGTTCGTCGCTGGAGCGCGCAATCGCCCCGAGGGCAGTATCGTGCCGCCAGACGAGGCAGCATCTGATGCGGTTGCCCGCCTTCGCTCCGCTTCGGCGAGACAGGCCGATGAGCCCCCGGAACCGCCCGCTCTTGGGCGCGCGCTCGCCAGCCCGCTGATCTGGATCATTGCGCTCGGCTGCCTGTTCTTGAAGATCACACGCTACGCCTTCTTGTTCTGGCTTCCGCTCTACATGACCGAGCAACTCGGCTACACCGTAAACCAAGCCGGCTACATGGCGTCCATCTACGAGCTGTCGGGATTTGGCGGCGCCATCCTGGCCGGCTACGTATCCGATCGACTCTTCCAGTCGCGCCGCTTCCCCGTCACGGCCTTGATGTTCGTGATGCTCGCCGTCGCGTGCCTGGTGCATCCCATGACCGCCGGGGCTGGCTATGTTGCCTGCGGTATCGGGATCGCGCTGATTGGAATCGCGAACTATGGACCGGACACCTTACTGCAAGGGGCGGCGGCGCAGGATGCGGGCGCAGGATTGGGCACCGGCACGGTATCGGGACTGATCAGCGGTGTTGGATCGGTAGGCCAGCTCTTCTCGCCGTACCTGGTGGCCCTCGTTGCGGACTGGTACGGTTGGAACGGTCTCTTCCATCTCTTCACGATCGTGGCGCTCGTCGGAGGTGCAACGCAAGCGATCCTGTGGAACTATGGCAGTCCAACGGAGGATAAAGACGATGCCGCAGGAGGAAAGGGGGCCGCTGCAATCGGAGGGCGACCTCAATATCTCGGCTGACCGTGCCCATTGGCAGGAGCGGAACATCGACGCCGAAACCAGACACTGGCTGGAGGAAGACGAACGCTGGTTCCTCCGGCAGTCGCTCTCTACGCCTTGTCTCAACGTGCTCGCGCGTTGTGAGGGCGCCTATATCGAAGATCTCCAGGGTCGCCGGTATCTCGACTTTCACGGCAACAACGTCCATCACGTTGGCTTCGGTCATCCGAACGTGATCGCCGCCATCACGGAGCAGATGGCAAACCTGTCGTTCTGCACGCGGCGCTATACGAACATCCCCGCCATCCGGCTCGCGGCGAAGCTGGCGGAGCTCGCGCCCGGCGACCTCGGTAAGGTCCTCTTCGCACCGAGCGGAGCCGGAGCGATCAGCATGGCGCTGAAGTTGGCGCGCGGGGCCACGGGCAGGTTCAAGACCATCTCCTGGTGGGAATCGTTCCACGGGGCGTCGCTCGACACGATCTCGATCGGCGGCGAAGCGCTCTTCCGCCAGAATGCCGGTCCCCTGCTGCCTGGAACGGAGCATGCGCCGCCGCCGGATCCGCTCCATTGCCCGTTCCAGTGCGGCAGCGAGTGCAACCTCCGCTGCGCCGGCTACATCGAGTACATGCTCGAAAAGGAGGGCGACGTGGCGGCGGTCGTGGCGGAGACCATCCGCAGCACGCCGTACATCCCGCACCCAGACTACTGGAAGCGGATTCGAGCCGCCTGCGATCGCCATGGCGCGCTGCTCATCCTCGACGAAATACCCCACGGCCTCGGCAGAACAGGGCGCATGTTCACCTGCGAGCACTACGGCATCGTCCCTGACATGCTGGTCGTCGGCAAGGGGCTCGGCGGAGGCATCTTTCCTCTCGCGGCGCTCATCGCGCGGAAGGATCTCGACGTGCTCTCGGACCGCGCGCTCGGACACTACACACACGAGAAGAGCCCGGTCGCGTGCGCGGCGGCGCTGGCGGCAATCGAGATTCTGGAAAGCGGCGTCGTCGAGCACGCCCGCACGCTCGGCGAGAAGGCGCGCGCCGAGCTGCAGCAGATGCAGGCACGTCATCCGCTCATTGCCGATGTGCGCGGCCTCGGGCTCTTCCTCGGCGTCGAGCTGACGGCCGGCGCCGAAAAGGTGATGTACCGCGCCCTGGAGCTCGGGCTGAGCTTCAAAGTGACGATGGGCCGAATCCTCACCCTCACGCCGGCCTTGACGATCACGGAAGACGAGATGTCTCGCGCGCTGAGCATCCTCGAGCGTGCCATCAGCAACGTAGAGGCTGAACGCGACGGTCGAGCATAGGCAATCCTACCTAGGCGAAATAGGCAGTCCTGCCTACACGAATACGGTACTTTCGCCCATTCCCTCCTCGCGTGTGGCCGTTCATACTGCCGCCGTCTGAAACGCGCGGCGTGACGACACGGATTGTTGGCGCACCCCATTTAGGAGCAGCAACATGGTCGAGAGAGCGAGCGGAATCGAGCTGGGTCGTCGCGGCGGCGTGTCGGGCCCCCGCGGCAGCGCGCTCTGGGGGGCGCTGCGGAGCCTGGGTGCGCTGCTCGTGGCGGCCGCTCCGTTAGTGGTCGCAGCCCCGTCCGCCCTCGCGCAGGAGTCGCCGACGCATATCTACTGGACGAACGCCGGCACCGGCATGATCGGCCGCGCGAACCTGGACGGCAGCGAGCCGAACCCGAGCTTCATCGCCGGCGCGAGCGAGCCCTGGGGCGTGGCGGTCGACGGCTCCTACGTCTACTGGACGAACTCGGGCACCCACACGATTGGCCGCGCGAACCTCAACGGCACCGGCGCGGTCCAGGACTTCATCACCGGCGCGAGCGAGCCCTACGGCGTGGCGGTGGACGGCTCCTACGTCTACTGGGCGAACCAGGGCACCAACAGCATCGGCCGCGCGAACCTCGACAGCAGCGAGCCGAACCCGAGCTTCATCACCGGCGCCAGCATTCCCTACGGCGTGGCGGTGGACGGCTCCTACGTCTACTGGGCGAACCAGGGCACCAACAGCATCGGCCGCGCGAACCTCGACGGCAGCGAGCCGAACCCGAGCTTCATCACCGGCGCGAGGCTTCCCTACGGCGTGGCGGTTGAGGGCGCCCACATCTACTGGACGAACCTCCTCGTCGGCTCGGGCGCGATCGGCCGCGCGAACCTCGACGGCACCGGTGCGGTCCAGGACTTCATAACCGGCGCGAGCGATCCCTACGACGTGGAGGTCGACGGCTCCCACGTCTACTGGGCGAACGCGGGCGCCGCCACCATCGGCCGCGCGAGCCCAGACGACCCCGACGGCGCGAACCACAGCTTCATCACCGGCACTCCCGCCGTCACTAGCGTCGCAGTCGGCCCAGGCGCCGATCCGCCCGCCGCGGCTGTCGCCCCGGAGACGGTCGCTTTCGGCGAGGTGATTGTCGATGAGGCCTCCGGCCCCCAGACGGTGACGGTGACGAACGTCGGGGTCGGCACCCTGACGCTCGACGCGGCAGGGCTCGCGGGCGACAATCCGGACCAGTTCACAATCGCCAGCGACGGCTGCGCGAACGCGGAGCTCGCCGCCGACGAGCCTTGCGAGATCGCGCTGCGCTTCACGCCGACGTTCACCGGGGCAAAGACCGCCACGCTCGAGGTCGCCCACAACGGCCCCAATAGCCCCGCAACGGTGGCGCTGACCGGTACCGGCGTCGCGCCTCCCACGTGGACCATCAGCGGGACCATCATGGACGAGACGGACACGGCAGTGGCGGGCGTCACGGTGACCCTGAGCGGCGGGCCGGGCGGCACGCAGACGACCGATACCCAGGGCACGTACATCTTCGCAGGCGTCGCCGCTGGCGAGGACTACACCGTGACCCCGAGCCTGGGCGGCTACACCTTCGATCCACCGTCACAGCCATTCGAGGATCTCAGCGCGGACGCAACCGCGGATTTCACGGCCACGGCGGTGGAGCTCACCATCACTGGGACCGTGGTCGACGAGGAGGACGCGCCGCTCGCAGGGGTCACCGTCGCGTTGAGCGGTGACGACCAGGCCGAGGCGACCACCGACGCCGACGGCACGTTCGCCTTCGAGGCCCTGACCTGGGGCGGGACGTACACCGTCACGCCGACGCATGCGGACTATCACTTCACCCCCGAGTCGCGTGAGCTCCCGTCGGTCGAGGAGAACGCGCAGGTCTCTTTCTCCGGGACGCGGCTCACGGCCGCCTACACGCGCTACTTCGGCGAGGGCGCCATTGGTCCGTTCTTCGATACGACCTTCGCGCTCTTCAATCCGGGTGATGAGGACGCCGCCGCGACGCTCACGTTCGCAGGCGAGGGCGGCGACGTTGTCCCCCACAACGCGACCATCCCGGCCGGCGCGCAGGTTGTCGTCAACCCCGAGACGCTGCTGCCCGAGGAATGGGTGGGCTTTGCGACGGCAATCGAGGCGGATCAAGTGCTGGTCACGTCACGCACCATGCGCTGGGACGATCGGCACTACGGCCGCCACGAGAGCGCCGGCGTCGCCACGCCGCAGGCGGAGTGGTGGTTCACCGAGGGCGCGACGGGGACCTTTCAGCTCTTCTACCTGCTCTACAACCCGCACGATCAGGCTGCGGAGGTGACGGCCACCTACTACCGCGGTGCCGAGCAGGGCGTCGCGACGCGCACCTACACGGTCGGCCCGCACACGCGCCGCACCGTGTTCGTCAACGTGGCCGCCGATGGCCAGACGCCCGACCCGGAGCTCGGCGCGACCGAGGTGAGCGCCCACATCGTCTCGACCAACGGCGTCCCGATCGTCGCCGAACGGGCCATGTATCTGACCACAGACGCCGCGCAGCCGCTCACCGCCGGCACCCTGGCGCCCGGCGTGACCGAACCGGCGATGTCGTGGCACTTCGCCGAGGGGGCCACCGACTTCTTCGATCTCTTCCTGCTGCTCGCCAATCCGAGCGCGGCGCCGGTCGACGCCACGGTGCGCTATCTCCTCCCCACGGGCGACCCGATCGCGCGCACCTACACGCTCGAGCCAGAGAGCCGCCGCACGATCTGGGTGGATCAGGAAGATCCTGCGCTCGCCGCCACGCAGGTAGCCATCACGGTCCAAAGTGAGGCGCCGATTCTCGCCGAGCGTGCCATGTGGTGGGGCGCCCGTGGCGCCTGGGACAGCGGCCATGTCAGCACCGGTGCCGCGCGGCCCGCCACGCGCTGGGGTCTCGCGGGCCTCACGCTCGCCGGCGCTGACGATGCCGAGGCGTATGTTCTCATCGCAAATCCGAACGCCGCCGAGGCCGAGGCCACGCTCACGCTCATCACGCCCACCGGTGCGCGTGCGCCGGTCAACGTGCCGCTCGCGCCCTGGACCCGCACGACGCTGCGACTCCGCGATCTGTTCCAAAACGTGGATGAGGACGCCGTGGCGGTGCTGGTCGAAAGCACCGCGGGCGAGAATCCGGTACCGCTCGTCGTCGAAGGCGCCGCTTACGCCTCACCCGACGGCCGCGCGCTCAGCACCGGCAGCGCCACGCCGGCCCTCCCGCTGCCGGAATGAGCCCTGCCACGGCTATTCCGGAGGAGGACACCGCTTGGCCGATCCAAGGTGGCCATGGTCTCCGGGGGCCGGGTACGTCTCCGCGG
>JBOGIN010000099.1:0-14317 GCA_050742275.1 Vicinamibacteraceae bacterium | reverse complement strand
GTTACATCCTCAGCGGCGGCTAGGCGCGCGCCCCAGTGGACGTCAAGTGGACAGGAGCTCTTCGAGTGGCGTTCCGTTTGCGTCCACGAAGCGATCCGCCCACGCTTCCACCATCGCGCGGTCGGCGCGCTTCATCCGCTCGATCGCCCATGACGGCAGTGGGCCGAAGCGCCGTTCGAGCGGACGCTGCAGCAGCTTCGCCTCGCCTCTCTCCGCGCCCTGTTCCAGGCCCTCCTCTATGATGAACTGATAGAAGCTCGATTCGCGAAGATCATCGAGGGTCACCATGCTGCGTTCCTCCACCAACTTCAGGAGCTCCATCTTATCGTATCGAAGACCACCCAGGAGCATGAACCGCATGAGTAACGATTGCGTGCGCCGATGATATCGTCGTCTCACGATATTACGACGTCCGGTCACGGTAGATCTCGAGATTGCGCCGTTGACGAATGATCTCAGATCTCCTTCACGTACCGATGCGACGGCACTGAGATCGGCCCCTCCTCCGAATACGCCGAATACTCGAACGCCCCGTCGTCCAACCAGCCGCAGCGCTCATAGAATCGTCGCGCCCTCGCGTTGCCGGCGACCACGGCCAGCCAGGCGCGCGTGTGACCGTTCACCCTCACCAGGCGCTCAGCTTCCCGCATCAGCGCATCCGCCACGCCAGTGCCTCGATGCCCCGTCGAGACGTAGACCTGCTCCACCTCGTCACCCGCGACCATGACGAACCCGGCGACCGTACCGTCGACCACGGCGACGGTTGTATCGCCGATCCGATCAGCGGCGCGCGTCTGAAACGACTGTGGCGTGCGAACGGCAACCAGCTGGTCCGAGACATGGCCCAGATGCCCGTCGCACCAACCGCGGTACCAGATCTCCGCAAGCTCGGCGGTATCGGCTGGCCGAGCGCGCCGGAGGGTCACCTGTCGATTGCTTCCAGTCATCCTTGCTCGCTCCCGTCGCTCCGGCTCAGGCGCTCACGAGAGCCAGCCTGCAGCGCCAACCTATCCGGCATCACGAAGCGCCGGCGCGCCCGGTCGCTCCAGAGCGTCTCGCTCCGATAATACCGATCCAGCACAGAGGGCTTCCATGCCAGTAGATCCGCGTTGCCCGCGGCGAAGGCGTCCCAGGTCGCCGGAGCGTCACCCTCGCCCGCACGTTCAGCGATCACCAGCATGAACGCCACGGTGACCGTCTCATGATAGAGATTCGGCCGGCCTCGTGCTGCAAAAGCGTGAAGCGCGCGTGTGAAGCGGAGCAGCGCCTCGGGCAACGCGTGCGCCTGCAGGTAGTACCACGCGACGCGGACGTGATCGGCGTGATGAAACCCTCCGTCGGGCTCTTCTCCCCGCTCGAACGCTTGCACGAGGTCCTCGTCTGTCATCGTTCGTTCCCTCGAAAAGCAAAAAGGCCACGGTGTTCACCGTGGCCTTTGGAAGCGTTGGGTGCGGCGCGGGCGTTGGGCCCGCGACGCTGAAGCTTCGAACCTCCAGCGAGTATATCACCAGGAGAGCTTCAGCCCTCGCCGACGATACTCCGATCGAACGCGCTCGCGAAGGTCGCCCTCACGTCCACCATGCCTTCTCGATAGGGCGAAACCGCTGGAGCGACCTCGAACATGGCAGCCGAGCTGATCCAGCAGATAGATTCGCTCTCCCGATGGAGGGCCACCGTGAGACTGTAACGCCCAGCCCCCATCGTGATTGGGAATCTGAACACCCCGTGAGATGAACCGGCCGGCACGCGCAAGGTCTGCTTGGTGAGGAGGAAGCTGTTCGTGGCCGCGATGTAGTTCCCCACGACGTCCTCGATGACGAACCCGAGGATCACATCGCTGATAGGCCGAGCAGACGTCCATCGCACGGAAATCTCGACCTCGTGACCGGCGCGAAGCTCTTGCCCATCCGGAGCGCGGACGTCGACCTCGGTAATCTCCGCCTCTCGCGTTCCGGCCGTCGACGCGACGCGTGGCCAGCCGGGCAGCGTGCCCTCCCGGGCCAGCACGGGCGGCGTGCGCGCGGCTCTCAACGCTCGAGCACGGGCGTACAGCAGGCTGTCGGCACGCTCGCTCTCCTCGATTAATGTGAGCGTCTCCTCGTCTAGCTCGCCCCGGCGGCATCGCTGAACCGTCTGGTTCTCATGAGGCATCTCACCTGGCGGCTCGCCACCCAGCATGCGGGCCAGATCGATGCCGTCCTCGGCGAAGGTCTCTGTCGTCCCCACGAAGTGAACCTGCTCGAGGTTCGCGAGTGCGGACGCAAGGTGCTCGTCGAGGTCCGTCTCGTCACGGCTCAAGCCACTGAGTGTGAGAGTCTGGGCGTTCGAGAACGTGTCGAGATGACGGCCGTGCGTGCGCACGAGCTCCCGCAACGTTACACGTCGAGCCTGAATGGCATCCGGCCGGTCACCGAGCTCCGGGCGCCGAGCAAACTCGTACTGCGACAACAAGCGGTCCACCGGGTCGCGCAGAAAGGTCACGATGAGGCCCTCCAAGAGCCCGGTCCGGGAGGCGTCTGCCCATCGCGTGTGTCCTCCGCATCCTCGGAACCGGTTCCAGATCAGCGCGGCCGGCCAGCGAACCTCGTGCGGATGTCGCAAATGGAGATATGGACCTGCGATTCCCTCCAACAACCTGTGCAGTGATGTGCCGCCAGTCTTCGGGATGTGGAGGAAGAAGAACCGATCTGTCCGCACGACAGAATGCTACCGCGACGAACGCCTCAACTCGAGCCCACGAATGAGCCGTGCCAGCTGGACCAATCATGAGAGGAGCCATGGATCTGTGACCTCTGTTAGGCAGGTGGGGTCTAGCCGGAATAGCATGGTGTCCATGGAGGTGTCCGCGCACATCAGTGTCCGCACCCTGGCCGTTGTCGCGCTCCTGCTCGTGGCCGGTTGCGCCGCAAACGTCGCGCCGGGGGTCAGCGATACGCATCTTGCCCTGCGCGTGCAGACAGCCCTGATCAACGATCCGGCGATCGGGACGCTACCGATTGACGTGCGTGCGGCGGACGGCCTCGTCACCCTGACCGGTCGCGTCCGATCGCGCTCCGAGCGCGATCGCGCCATGCGCGTCGCACGCGGCGTCCAGGGCGTCCGCGACGTGCGGGCGGCCCTGACGATTGCGGACATCCCGCCAAACGAGGTCCCGCGGCCGCCACCGGATCCACCTCAGCGAAGCAACGAGGCACGCGACGGGCTCTGGCGGCTCATCGGGTTGGGCTTCGCGGTCACGGGCACGCGCGCGGCGCCGGACCGCCTGGACGATGGACTGAGCGTTGGTCCCCTCATCCGGCTCCCAGATCGGCGCGGCTGGGGTCCGACGATCGGCTTCAGCTGGACGGAGCTGGAGATCGACACCGGGCCGGAGGGGCTGCCAGCGCTTGCTCACCTGCGGCTGCGGCCCGTGATGGTCGGCCTCGAATACGGCCAGGCTGTCGGACCCTTCGCGCTCTCGGCGTCGCTCGTCGGCGGCTGGTCGTTCAACGGTGTGCGCGTCGACCGTACGGTGGCCGGTCCGTTCCGCGCGATCGAAGCGGAGAGCGGATTCGCGTGGCGGCCGGGCGTCTCGCTCTGGTACGACATCACCTCGCGCATGGGCATCAACGTCTTCGCTGGCGGTCTCTTCGCGAATCCACGCGTGACATTTGCCAGCGACGAGGAGATCCGCGCCATGCGCATGCGGACCAACGCCGCCATTCTCAGCGTCGGCCTGGCCTGGTGGCTGTTCTGAACGCGCTAAACGGGCGGTCTTTAGGCCGCGCGTCCTGGCCGCGACACTGACGACGGACACCTTCATGGCGCAGCGCATCCCGACGGTGATTGTCTCGTTGCTGGCGCAAGTCGGTGAAGGCGTCGTATTCGCCGCTCGTGCGATTGTGGAGTGCGTCCGCCCGCCGTTCGAGCTCGGCGAGATCGGGCGGCAGATCTACGAGCTGGGCTGGCGTTCAGCGCCGCTCATCGGCGCGTCCGGTCTGGCCGTTGGCGCCGTGCTCTCGATGCACACGAGGGCGTCGCTCGAGCGCTTCGGCGCCGAGGCCCTGATGCCCTCCGCGCTCGCGCTGGCGCTCGTGCGCGAGACCGGACCGCTGACCGCGGGGCTCCTGCTCTCCGGCCGGATCGGGGCCGGCATCGGCGCCGAGCTCGGCGCCATGAAGGTCACCGAGCAAATCGATGCGCTGGAGGCCACGGCCGTCGACTCGTTTCGCTTTCTGGTCGTGACGCGCGTCATCGCCTGCGTCATTGCGTTCCCCATCCTGACGACCGTGATGAACTTCATGGGGATCCTCGGCGGATTCGTCGCCGAGCACTTCGTCAGCGGGATGTCGTTCACCCTCTATTTCCGCGGCTCGTTCCAATACATCGAGTTCTCCGACTACATCCCCGCGACGGTCAAGACCATGGTCTTTGGCTTCATCGTCGCGACGACGGCGTCGTATCTCGGGGTCAACACGACGAGCGGCACAGAGGGGGTGGGCCGTGCCGCGACGCGCAGCGTGGTCATGGCGTCGATCCTGCTGATCGTCGTCAACGTGCTGCTCGTGCGTCTGATTGAGTTCCTGTTCCCAGCGGGGTGAGGGTTATGAGCGCTACGGTGCCGGCCGTTCGGCTCGACCGCGTGTCAAAGACTTTTGGCAACTTTCGCGTACTGGACGAGCTCACGCTGGAGGTGCCGGCGGGCCGCTGTGCGGTGGTCCTCGGACGCAGCGGCACCGGCAAGAGCGTGACGCTCAAGCACATCGTCGGGCTGATCAAGCCGGACAGCGGCCGGGTCTTCATCGAAGAGGATGAGGTCAGCCGCCTGGACGCCCGAGACCTCGCCCGCGTCCGCAAGCGCATCGGATTCCTATTCCAGAACGCGGCGCTGTTCGACTCGATCACGGTTGGCGAGAACGTGATGTTCCCGCTGCGCCGGCACACGGACCTGCCCGAGGAGGAAATGCGCAGCCGCGCGCGGACCAAGCTCGCCCAGGTCGGTCTCGAGCGCGATTTCGACAAGATGCCCGCCGACCTGTCGGGTGGCATGCGCAAGCGGGCGGGCCTCGCGCGGGCCATGGCCCTCGACCCGCCGGTCCTCCTGGTCGACGAGCCGAGCGCCGGCCTGGATCCAATCACCTCCGACGAGATCGACCGGCTGCTGCTCGGCCTCAAGCGGGAGACGGGCACGACCATCGTGCTCGTGACGCATCACGTGATGAGCGCGCGGACGCTCGGCGACGAGCTGATCTTCATCGACGGCGGACGCGTCCTCGCGCGCGGCACCGCGGAGGCGCTGGAGCAAAGCGCCCACGCGCTGGTTCGAACGTTCCTGGCAACGCAAGGAGGAGGATAGAGCTATGAGTCGCTCGCGGTTGGCGGTCATCGGCGCGTTTGCGGTAGGTGGCGCCCTGCTGTTCGCAGTGGGCCTCTTCATGATCGGCGACCGCCGCCTGCTCTTCACCGACCAGATCCTGCTCGCCACGGAGTTCGGGCGCGTGCGCGGCGTGGCAGTGGGCACCCAGGTGCGGGTGGCAGGCCTGGATGCGGGCGAGGTCGTCGCGCTCGCGGTGCCACCCGGGCCAGGACAGCGCTTCCGCGTCACGATGCGCCTCCGTGAAGATCTGCGTCACCTGATCCGGACCGACTCGGTCGTGTCGGTCCTGACCGACGGCTTAATCGGCTCCGTCTACCTGGACGTGGGTGGCGGCACGGAGACAGCGCCTGTGGCTCCGCCCGGCAGCGTGATTGCCGGCCGCGAAGCCATCGAGTTCGCCGACCTCATCGAGGAGGGCCGCGACACGTTTCGTACCGTGACCAAGGAAGTCCTGGACCTCAAAGGGGACATCTCGGTCGGCATCAAGACCCTCACCCAGACGACGCGTACGGCAAACGACCTCATCGAAAACGTTGGCGACGATGTCGAGCGAATGACGTCGGCGGGCGCCGACACGACGGTCGAGATCGAGGGCTTGACCAACGACGTCCGGCGCGTGGTCGCAAACCTCGAGGCTGGCCGCGGCACCGTCGGCAAGCTACTGACGGATGACACGCTGTACAAGCGGGTGGCTCAGATCGCCGAGCAGACCCAGGAATCCACCCGCAGCATCCAGCAGACCGCCGGGGAGATCGAGCAAGCCGTCCGGACCTTCCGCGCCGAAGGCGGCCCGGGCGATCGCCTGCGCGCCGACATGGAGCAGATTCTCGGGCACGTCAGCGAGACAACGGAGCGCGTCGCGCAGAGCGCGGAAGCGCTCCAGCGCCACTGGCTGTTTCGCGGCTTTTTCAGGCGGCGCGGCTTCTACGATCTGCGTGACGTGTCCGTAGCTGAGTACCGTCGAGGCGCGCTCGAAACCGACGACCGCGTGGCCCTCCGACTCTGGATCGACGCGGACGGCCTCTTCGAGGGCGAGGACGAACGCGAGGTGCTCTCCACGGCCGGCCGCCAACGACTGGCGTCGGCTATGGGAGCGCTCCTTCGTTATCCGCGCGACAGCACGCTCATTGTCGAGGGCTACGCGCTCGACGGGGCGACAGACGTCCGCTTCCTGCGGTCCGAAACGCGCGCCGAGATCGTGCGGGATTACCTCCAGCGTCGCTACCGCCGTCCCGCCGCCCTGACCGGCATCATGCCGCTGGGAAACGAGGCCGACAACAGCCCGCGCGGTGACGGGCGATGGGACGGCATCGCGCTCGCCCTCTTCGTCCGCGACAGCGCTGTGGCCGCCGCGGACGAGCCATGAGGATCGGCATCATGACGCGGCGCGCGCGCGGGCGACGCTCCAGGTGATCGCGCGTCCGACCAGCAGCACCGCAGCGCTCACACCGAGGACCTGCCATCCAAACACATCGGCTTGTTCCGGTGCGACGCCAATCTCGCTCCACCTCGCGGTGACCTCATTGGTGACGCCGACCTCCGTCATGAGCGCCAGCAGGGCGATGAAGAAGCCGTTGAACAGGCCCAGCAGGCCGACCATCGTGACGAAGTTGCCCAGCGTGGCGGCGGCCGGGCGCGTCAAGCGCTCGGTCTGGTCCGCCAACGGGCTGTTGCGCCGCCCATACAGCCAGTAGATGAACATCCCCAGATCGAGCCACACCAGAAAGCGAATCCAGGTGACGACCGGTAGGCTGAGCATCAGCCCGAGGCACGACAGGATGCCGAGCACTGGAAAGACCGGCCCACCCGGCACACGGAACGGCCGGTGAGCCTCGGGCCGCTTGATCCTGAGCACGAGCACCGCGGCGCAGACGACCGCGAACGCGAACAACGTGCCGATGCTCGTCATCTCGCCCACGACCTGGATCTGCGTGAAGCCGGCGACCAGCGCAACGACGCAGCAGGTCAGGATGGTCGTGACGTACGGTGTTCCGAACCGCGGATGCACTTTGCTGGCCACCGGTGGGAGGAGCCGGTCGCGGCTCATCGCGAAGAAGATGCGCGGCTGGCTCAGCAGGAGCACGAGCAGGACGCTCGTGATGCCCGCCACCGCACCGGCAGAGACGAGATATGACGCCCAATCCTGTTCGATCAGCACGAGCGCGTAGGCGACCGGCGCGTTCACGAAGTGCATCAGCGAGACCGGATCCGCCACCGAGACGTCGGGGAGGGCGGCGGCGTTCGTCCGGTACTGCGTGACCGGAACGATGCCGGAGAGCACCGCGGCCACGGTCAGATAGAGCAGCGTGCAGATCACCAGCGAGGCGATGATCCCGATTGGCAGATCCCGCCGCGGGTTCTTGCATTCTTCAGCCGTCGTCGAGACCGCGTCGAAGCCGATGTAGGCGAAGAACACGACGGCCGCCGCCGCCATCACGCCGGAGGTGCCATAGGGAGCGAACGGCACCCAGTTCTCGGGCTCGACCCATGCGACGCCGATGACGATGAAGAACAGGACGGCCGCTATCTTGATCGCGACCATCACCGCGTTGAACCGCGCGCTCTCGCGGACGCCGATCACGAGCAAGATCATCATGACGAGCACGATGAGCAGCGCCGGCAGGTTCACGATCGTGCCTGGCGTCGCGGCCGACGGCGCGGCGGTCATCCAGAGTGGCAGTTCAATGCCGACACCTGCGAGCAGCCGCTGCGTGTAGCCGCTCCATCCGATGGCGACGGTCATCGAGCCGACCGCGTACTCGAGGATCAGATCCCATCCAATCAGCCAGGCCACAATCTCTCCCAGGGAGGCATACGCGTAGGTGTACGCGCTTCCGGCGATGGGCACCATCGATGAGAACTCCGCATAGCACAGCGCAGCGAAGCCGCAGGCGAGGCCGGCCGCCAGATAGGAGAGCATGATTGCCGGTCCGGCCTGGTTCGCGGCGGCGGTGCCCGTCAACACGAAGATGCCGGTGCCGATGATCCCGCCAATCCCCAGCAGCGTAAGGTCCCAGGCCGTCAGGCTCCGCTTCAGCGCCTTCCCGCCGCGCTCCACGTCGCTCACGAGTTGCTCAATCGACTTAGTCTTCAGTAGATGCGAGTCCATTCGGCCTCCCTAACCAACCAGCCACGCCACGCGTTGGCGCGCTGCGCTACGCTACGATGCCCGCTGGCCGCGAGGATGCCATACAATCACACGCCGCACAACGGGCGCCCTGGACCGGTCGACGCGTCGTCGTCAGCCAGTCGTTCGCCCGCAAGCTCTGGCCACGGGATTCAGCTGTCGGCCAGCGCTTTCGGCTGCGCGGTGAGGATGGTTGGGGACCATGGATGCACATTGTCGGCGTGGTTGGAGATGTGACAGGGCGGGGTCTCAGAGACGCGTCTGATGAGATCTACCTGCCTTACGCGACGGATCCCGCGCAAAGCGGGACCATTCTGGCGCGAGTGACACGCGAGCCCTCGTACCTCTTCCAATCCATGAAGGAACAGGTGTGGGCGCTCGATCCTGACCTCCCCATCACCCGCATCACAACGCTACGCGACCGCCTCGGGAGCTCCATCGACGAGCAGCCCTTCTACGCCATGCTGCTCGTGACCTTTGCCCTCATCGCGCTGGTCCTGGCCGCTGTGGGCGTTTTTGGCGTGACGTCCTATGTGGCCCGCCATCGGACGCGCGAGATTGGCATCCGCCTCGCGCTCGGCGCTCGAGCCCGCGATGTGGAGCGGCTCGTGGTCGTGCAGGGGTTGGCGCCGTCGCTCGTCGGTCTCGTTATCGGCTTGGCCGGCGCGCTCGCCCTCGGGCATGTGATGAGAAGCCTCGTCTACCAGGTGAGCGTGACCGATGCACGCATTTACGTCTTTACCGCGCTCTCGCTTGGCGCAGTCTCCCTGATCGCGACCTGGCTTCCGGCCCGCCGCGCCGGTCGCATCGATCCGATGCTCGTCCTTCGCAATGAATGACCCTCGTGTAGAGGCTAGTGCTGCACGGCCCGCGACTCAAATCACCAGCTCATCGCGGTCCCTGAAGCGGCCGCACCTCTGCCGGAACACCGAGTGGGCATTCCAGCGCCGCACGGTCCCAGCGTCCAGTCTCGGCTGCCGCCGCATACGTCGAGGAGAGGAAGTCGAGCAACAAGGCGTCGGGGTCCGCGGCAACAGCAACCGTCTCGTACGGCAGGATGAACTCTCCCAACGTCGTGTCGAAGTAGGCGCCCGGAGGGACCGGCTTGTCACGAAAGCCGGCGGGCTCGGGATAGGCGTAGGAATAGAAAGCCGCACGCGGGAACGCGTCGTTGCCTGGCCAAAAGCCGGCGCTGCTCACCTCGTGCGAGTAGGCTTCCCGCGTTACTTCATCGGGTAACCCCGGCACGCCACCCGGATGGAGCGGAGCAGGCCGTCCGGAGAACCGGGTGACCGCCAGATCGAAGCTG
This sequence comes from Vicinamibacteraceae bacterium, assembly GCA_050742275.1. Lineage (GTDB taxonomy): Bacteria > Acidobacteriota > Vicinamibacteria > Vicinamibacterales > Vicinamibacteraceae > WHTT01. The sequence continues at coordinate 4,525 of JBOGIN010000099.1, read as the reverse complement.
CCCCAGAAGAAATGGACCGCGCTCACCTTACCCAGAAAACCGCTGCGGAAAAGCTTGAAGATACGATCGACTTGGACGAGCGCGCGCCAGAAGCGATGGCCGGCGGCGGCGTCATACGCCGCGTGAGTCCGGTCCTCCGAGAACGGGATCGGATTGGCGATCTCGTTCGGCATCTCGTTGATGGCCACGGCGACGCCCATGCTGTTCAGGAGATCGAGCACAGCATGGTGGAACGCCGCAACCGTTCGTGGCTCGAGTGGGATCGAGCCTTCCTCGCCCTTGCTGGTGCGGACCGCGAGCCGGTGGCTGATGAAATCGAACTCGATCTCGAAGATCGCGGTGCCTATTGGAATCGGCGACGTGCCCAGTCCCCGAGCGGTCACATAGAGCGGCACGTGCCAGCCATGGTTGACCCAGGGGGTCAGTTGCAGGCGGACCTTGCCTACGATCTGAGTCCAGAGCTGCAGGGTGGCGGATGTTTCACGCCACGTCGCATACGGGAGATCGGGCCACACGGCGACATCGTCCATAGAACCTCTCCCGTCGGCTGCTGACTGACGCATACCAACAGGTGGTCGGTAGCGTTGGCCAGATAGTGTCTCTGGGAGCCGACACCGGATTATATCCTTCGTTCCGGTCCCACCCGACGTGGGACACGACCACGGGCGGAATGGACGCGACCGCCTCATTCACTCCGCAATGCCACAATTGGATCGGTCCGCACGGCGCCTTTGTTGACAACTGTTGTTTTCGCGTGCGACTCTACTCCCCCTTGCATATCGCATCTCGCTTCGCTACCCGCTAGCCGCGCGCCGTGCTGTCATGAGATCGGCATTCGTCCATTGCATGTCAGTCGTCCTGTTGCCGGCAGCCCTCGTCATCAGCGGCTGTCACGCGCAGACACAAGAACAAGACCCCCTCGAGACGCGCCCGAATATCGTCCTGATCATGGCAGACGACATGGGGTACTCCGACATCGGCTCGTATGGCGGCGAGATCGACACGCCCAACGTCGATCGTCTGGCCGCAGAGGGGATCCGATTCAGCCAGTTCTACAACGCGGCACGCTGCTCTCCCACCAGGGCGTCGCTCCTGACGGGCCTGTATCCGCATCAGGCTGGTCTCGGCCACATGCCGGACGGATACGCCACGGTGGTTCGGGAGACGTTCGACAGCGCCAGTTACATGGACCATCTGGCGTCCGACAAGGCCGCGATCGCGGAAAGGCTCCGCGAGGCGGGTTACGCGACCTTCATGGCGGGCAAGTGGCACATTGGATATGACCGCTCCGAGTGGCCCGTGGCCCGCGGCTTCGACCGGTCGTTTGCGCTCATCGGGGGAGCGATGAATTACTACGGGCATGGCGTTCAGCTCTCCGGAAAGACGCAAGCGCCGCCCATGGCCGTGGACAACCAGGCCTACTCGCCGCCGCGCGAGGGCTTCTTCAGCACCGATGCCTTCTCCGATCGCGCGGCCGGATTCATACGAGACCATGAAGGCGACAAGCCCTTCTTCCTGTACCTGGCCTACAACGCGCCGCACTGGCCGCTCCAAGCGCCGCCCGCGGACGTGGAGAAGTATCGTGGACGCTATCTGAAGGGGTGGGACGAGATCCGCCGCGCGCGCTATCGTCGGCTCGTGGATCTGGGACTCATCGCCCGGACGTGGGATCTGGCGCCGCGCCCCGACCAAGTACCGTCCTGGGCGTCTGCCCCCGAGCAGGAGAAGCAGCAGTGGGACCTCGAGATGTCGATCTACGCGGCGATGATCGAGCGCATGGACGCTGGCATCGGCAGGGTGCTCGAAGCGCTCCAGGAGCGGGGGCTCGAAAAGGACACGCTGGTCATCTTTCTGTCGGATAACGGCGGCGCGGCAGAGGATCCAAACCGAAGCCGCAAAGGCGCGCCGCTCGGCGGGAGGGATTCCTACGAGGGCTACGATATCCGCGGCGCGCATGTCAGCAGCGCGCCGTTTCGTCTGACGAAGAAGTACGTCCACGAAGGCGGCATTGCCACGCCGCTGATCGTGCGCTGGCCGGCGCGCATCCAGCAGGGCGGCGAGATTCGGCACGAGCCGGCGCACATCATCGACGTCGTCCCGACGGTCCTCGACGCGGCGGCGGTGAGCCGGCAGGATCGCGTGCAGAACCGCGCTGCAAGTCCGCTGGAGGGCGCTAGCTTGGTGCCGGTCTTCGCGTCGGAGCCGTTGTCACCGCGCACGATCTACTGGGAGCACGAGGGCAATCGCGCGGTCCGGCAGGGGCGCTGGAAGCTCGTCTCGGAGCACCCGGGTGCCTGGGAGCTCTACGACATGCAGAAGGACCGGACTGAGCTGCACGACCTTTCGCGCGAGGAGCCGGAGAAGGCCCGAGAACTGGCCCAGCTCTACGAACGGTGGGCAGCGAGGGTCGGCGCACGGCCATGGGAGCTCGTCGACCAGGCGCGCGAGCAGGCCAGATCCACGGTCGGCGCTCGGTAATCCGCCGTCTCGATGCCACGTGCGATGCGTGCTACTTGCTGTGCGCTCATTGGCACGTCCACTGGACGGCACGGAGATCGTTCTGCCGCCAGGATTGCCCACCGATGACGTGGCCGTCATCGCTGATGCCGCGGGCCAGATCGGGATTGTTCGCGTTGCCTCCGAGGGTTGGCAACGCGACGATGCCGGCGCCGGTGCTCACCACCGCAACGTCGTTGTCGTACCCGACGATCCAGCCTTCGGGGTTGATGCCGAAGGCCCCGTCGAGGCCGAGGCGTTCGGGTCCAGCAACCTGCGACAGATTCCATCGCAGATACGGACCCACCGGTGAAACGGCCTCGCCAAGGATCCAGTTGCCATTGATTTCAGTCGCGAACACGAAGACGAGGTCGCTGACGTCAGTTGGCCGCGGCAGCTTTGTGATCGTTCCATCCGGCTGCCAGACGACAGCTTGATTCACCCCATCGGCATCGCCGTAAAATCCGGCGATCGCGCCATTGTTGTCGAACGCGAGCGCACCACCTGATATCGCGCTGTCGGGCAACGGCAGTTCGACGGCCTGATCAGAACCGTCCCGCCACACAACCGGCCTTTCCCGATCCGCCGTGCCACCACCGCCGATACCAACGATGTCCCCGTGGTCACCTCGATGTCCCCGACGTCATTCGATCCGCAGGGCCATCATCGGATCCAGATGCGACGCTCGTCGAGCCGGGACATACGCGGCACACGCCGATACAACAACGAGCATGCCGGCCGCCGTCGCGTACGCAAGGGGATCGGACGGCGCGGTCGCGTACAACAAGCCGCCTATCGCCCGCGCCGCGAGGAATGCGATTAGCAGTCCGACGGCCCCTCCAACGAGGACGAGCAGCAGCGCCTCGCGCACAATGAGCCACTGCACAGCGGCGCGGTCGGCGCCGAGTGCGATTCGTATCCCCAGCTCGGCGGTCCGTCGCCTGACCGCATACGAAATCGTCCCGTATAGACCCAGACACGCCAGGCCGAGCGCCGCCGCGCCGAACGCCGTCGTCAGCCACGTAAGGAGACGCTCTACGCCAATCGACCTCCTGATTCGGCTGTCGAGGGTTTCGATCGTCCCAACGGCGAGACGAGGCTGCAGTTCGCGCAAGGCGTTCCGCACCGCATTCGTCAATGCCGTGGGATTGCCCGCCGCGCGCAGCTCCACGTTTTCCACGTATCGCTCGGTCTGGGCCGCCAGCAGGTACGTCATGTTGAGTGCCGCGTCCCTCACGTCGTTATAGCGGGCATCCTCGACCACGCCAACGATCTCGAATCCGTCTGCGTCGAAGTTGCTGCTCCCCCAGCTCACCCGCTTCCCGATCGGATTCTGATTGCGAAAATACCGCCGCGCCATCGTCTCGTTGATGACGCTGACCGGCCGGCTGTCGGCCGAGTCCTCCGGACCGAACCCGCGCCCCCGCTTGATCGCCAGCCCCACGGTTCGGAAGTAGTCGGAGGTCACCCAGTTCTTGAGCGTTCTCATCTCTTCGTCGCGCGCAGGTGTGTATCCCTCGACCAAGAAATTCCCCCGGCTTCGCCCGCTGAACAGAGTCGCGGATATGCTGACACCAGCCACGCCCGGCAGACGAGCGAGACCTTCGGCCACTCGCGTGTACAATGCTGGCAGTTCGGCCACAGTGTAGCCAGACGAGCGCGGGTCGATCCGAGCGACGAGCACGTGATCTCGGTCGTATCCGACATCCACGTGCAGCAACGCCTGAAGGCTCCGCATGAAGAGCGCCGCCACGAGCAGCAACAGGACGGCGACCGCCATTTGACCTGCGACCAGCAACTTTCCAACCGAAACACGTCCGCCGCGCCCGCCGTGCCCTGTTCCGATCACGCTGCGCGCTTGCGCCTTCAAGCTCTCGGCAACCGGCACACGCGTGCCGCGCAGCGCTGGAAGCAGTCCGAAAGCGAGTGCGGCGGCCATCGATATCGCGAACGCCAGGCCCATGACACGCCAGTCGGGCCTGACGTCAATACTGGTCACCGACTCGCCATGTGTGAGCAGCGTCAGCAG
>JBOGIN010000098.1:0-1545 GCA_050742275.1 Vicinamibacteraceae bacterium | reverse complement strand
CGGGGGAGGAGAGCTATGAGGATACGGTGCTCTATCGGCGTTCTGTCGATGCTCCTGGCGGGGTTGGCGGGAGCTCATGGGGTCGCCTCGATGACCCAGCCAGAGGACGACAAGCTGTATGTCGTCGTGCCGAAGGACGCGATTCGGGCCATCGATGACCCGGAGTTCGAGTCCGTGGAAGAGGCCGATCGCCGCATGGACGATGAGGAGATCGTGATCGGTCTGGTCGGTGAGCGCGAGCAGCGTGCCTATTCGACGTGGCAGTTGGACACACACGAGATCGTGAACGAGGTATTCGAGGGGCGGCCAGTCGCCGTCACGTGGTGACCGCTGTGCGGCACTGGCATCGTGTATGCCAGAAACGTTGCCAATCAGACATTGACGTTCGGCGTCTCCGGCATGCTGTACCGCGACGCGCTGGTCATGTTCGACAGGGAGACCGACACGTTGTGGACCCATGTGGACGGGCGAGCGATCAAGGGACGCCTGGCGGGACAGGCGCTCGAGATCGTTCCGTCGATTCACGCGACCTGGGCGGAGTGGAAGGCGATGTATCCGGCCAGTCGCGTCCTGAAGAAGCGCGGCGAGTACCGCTCGCCGTATCACGATTACAATCGCGACCCAAGTCGTCTCGGGATCTTCGGCCGGCGGAACCAGGACAAGCGGCTGCGGGGCAAAGAGCGAATTCTCGGCATTCGTACTGACCAGGCGGCAACGGCATTTCCGCTGAAGGCCGTGCGCCGGGCAGGTATCGTCAATGCTCGTGTGGGCAGCCTACCGGTGGTGCTGGCGGCCGCGTCCGAGGATCTACCTGTTGTCGCCTATGTGCGCCGTGTCGACGATCGCGTATTGACGTTTGAATCTCCGACTGTGGCTAATGACAAGCAGCCCGTGATTCGCGATCGCGAGACACGGACCACATGGCGACTGTCGGACGGTGTGGCGGTCAGTGGTCCGCTTCAAGGGCAGCGCCTGGCACGGGCTCCAGCGCATTCAGCCTTCTGGTTTGGATGGCGCGGCTACTTCCCGCGCTCCGGCGTGTGGAGCCCGGAGACCGGTCGAGAGCAGTGAATCGGGTGTTGTGAGCGCCGCTTCGATAGCCGCGATGTGTGCACACTGAAGTGCACGCCAGAGTCAAGACCCCGCGTGTCTGTCCCGCTACCAAGGCGCGACCGGGAGGACGAACACGACGGAGAAGGACCACGGGCTTGCGTTGTCCACGAACTGAATATCGTCCACGAGATCGCCGCGCCTCGGCACACCGGTGGCGACATAGTCGAGAGAACCTTCCACCTCGACCCCCCTCAACCAGCGTCCCTCGGGCAGCCAGTTGAAGATCGCTACGCTCGTATCCAGCTCGAGGTTCAGCTTGTGCGTGTAGGCCCGGCGGTCGGTGGGGCGCTCAGCCGCGCTGAGCTTGTCGACCACGTCGAAATGTGAGCTCACCCAGCCGTCCGTTCGGTCCGCCGGTAACCAGATCAGATTGGTCTCGAGCTCGAGCTCCGGCGTGCCCTCCCGATCGAACGGTAGGAAGATCCCTTCGAC
>JBOGIN010000097.1:0-3197 GCA_050742275.1 Vicinamibacteraceae bacterium | reverse complement strand
GTGATAGGTTGACATCCGTGCCATACGGGATGCCGGGCCGGTTGAAACCAGTAGGGAACACGCTCTCAGCATCACGGCCGTATTGTCGAACGAGGCGGCGCAGGTCGCCGTGCCGGTGCCCGGTCCCGCGGCCGCGATCTCGATTGGCAACGGCTCCACCTGCGCAGCCGTCCGTGCGACGGACAACGCCAGTAGCGTCGAGAGCGCCGAAACCGCGTACAGCCATTTACGATGGTTCATGATGCCTCGGTAGTGTGGCCGCTCGCGCGGACTTCCCTCTCATATCGACCCTCCAACGTCCCTGACCACTGCACTGCCGTTCGGCCGCGGCGATCACGCGTCGCGATCGAGACAGCCGGCAAAGTTGGGATTGCTCCGTGCGCTCTGCGGTGGCGTCAGGTTGACGGCGTCACCGAAGCTCCGGCCGGAGTGATGCAAGCCCGTTGGAAAAACCTGGTCCTCCGATCGCCCGTATTGACGGATGAGTCGACGCAAATCGCCGAGGCGGTGACCGCTACCGAACAACCAGAACGCACGCTCGCGAAACATGAGGTCGCGTCGCTCGCTATCGACGCCAGGATCGCTCAGGGGTTCGAGACCTGCCACGCCGCCTGTGCCCGCACGCCAGTTGCCCTGGCCGTCTCTCGAGCCGGCCGTACGCAGCGCGTTCAGCTCCTCCAGCCACCTCGTGGTCCTACCGGCCTGGAGCTCCGCCTCCGCGATGATAAGCCGTGCTTCAACACCTGACGCAAGGATGTTCGACGAGCCGGCATCGCTCGCACCGCTCCACACCACCACCGGTCCGACGGTCGCGGTCAGCACGCGCGGGTCCATTGCGCTGACGAAGTCCAGACCGATGCCGCCCTCGTGATCGGATACTGAAATGGCTCCTGCGGTGAACATCGCTTCGATGGCGTTGGGCTGTACCTGAGCGGAATGTGACGTGACGAACTGGAAACTCGTCGGCACGTTCGCGACGGCCGCGGCGGCCGACTCGGTGTCACCGAGATTCAATAGCGCATGGCCTTTGCCGATCGAGGCGAGGTCTCGGACACGGCTGCTGTCTCCCGAGAACTGTGCGGCGGAGTCAAAGGCGATCACGGCCTGCTCGAGCATCTCGGCCGTGGTCAGTGGGATCCCGTACGCCACCGGACCGGCAGCCGTGACCTCGGTTAGCGTGAGCCCCGAGCAGAAGCTCTCGGCCAGGAACAGATGCACATAGCCGACATAAGCATAGAGCTCTCCGATGCGCGAGGCCGGCGTTGGCGCGAGCCGCTCGAGCGCGCGCGCGGCGATCAGCGCGTTCACACGGGCTGCGTGCAGGTTCGAGTAGGGCCCGCCGCTCAGGGACGGGTCCGGCACCTGTCGGGAGTCGAATTCAACCAGATCACTGCCGGAGCTCAGGTTCGTGAATTCGTCAGCCAAAACACCAGTGGCCACGATCTGCGTGCTGGGCGCAGCGCCGACGCCCGAGGAGAAGGAGCCGAATGCGATCGCAAACGCTCCCACGGCGCCGTTATACTTCACCACGGCGCCTTCCGGCGTGTCGAGGTCCGATGCCCGCGTGACGTCCGGGGCTTCTACGGAAGTGAAGTCCCAGCAACCGGTTGCCGTTCCGACCAAGGTGATGATCGCGGCTGAACGGGCCCAGCCCCGAAACTGACGCGGTGAGCGTACCTGATCGACTTTCCGCATGGATTTCATCCTCCGCTTTCCTGGCGATGAACCCGTTATTTCAGAATCCGAGGTTGACACGCGCAATCCAGTACGTCGACAGCGGATATTGCGGAGCGCCTGATTGCAATGCGGTGCCGACATTGGCGCTGACCTCAGGGTCGATCCCGCTGTAGTCTGTGAACAGCGCCAGGTTGCGGCCGGCCAGCGTCAGGGTTGCAGTCCGCGCGCCCAGAGCCCGCGCGAGGAACTCGGAAGCGTTGTACGTGAAGGAAACCTCGCGCAGCCGCCAGTGAGACGCATCCTCGATGAGCCCCCAGCGTGCGTTGCCCAAGCTCGCCGTCGTATACGCGACGGCGTAGGCTTGCTCGCGGAGCGGCGTCGCTGGGTCATTCATGGCGCGGCAGGAAGCGCCTGCTAGGCACGCCAGCCAAACGGCCTCATTGTAAGTCTTATAGCCACCTCGATAATTGATCAGACCGGAAAGGCTTATCGTGCCGCGGGCCAAGGTGACGGTCGTGCCGGCCACGAGATCTCGTGTCGGAATGCTCGAGCCCGCAAACACCTCCGAGTCACCGACCACGACTTCGGCGGGTTCGATGATACCGTTTCCGTTCGCATCGTCATAGCTAAGCACGGGCCTCGCCCAGAATCCGAACAGCGGATAACCCGGTACCTGCCGCCAGAGGGAGCCGGAGCTCGCCACGCCGGGTGCGAGCTTGAGCAGTTTGTTGTCGTTGTACGACCCGTTCAGATTGACTTCTACGCCCCACGACGGTTGATCCACCAGGCGGGCCCTGAGAAGACCTTCGACACCGCGGTTGCGAACCGCTCCCACGTTCTGCTGTTGTGAGGCGATCGCGAACGAGGGGTCGAACGGCACTGCGACCAGCGCACCCTCGCTCTGCCGATGATAGCCCGTCAACTCGACGTGGATGCGACCGTCGTCCAGCTCGATGTCGACGCCGGCCTCGAGCTCCGACTGCCGCTCCGGCCGGAGGTTGGGGTTCCCGAGGGTCAGGAGCCGCGCGCCCGGCACCGCAGCACCGTCAACCAACGCGCTCGCCAACTCGAAACGCTGTAGGCTCGCAAGAGGGTCGGGCTGAACCCCCGATAGGCCGTACGCCGTACGAAGACGCAAGCTGCTCAAGAACGCCTGCGCTTCACCCGCATCGCCAATGGCGAGCCATGACAGGCTCGCCTTCGGATAGAACGCGGCATCGAAGTCCCTGCCGAAGCTACTGGCGCCATCGACGCGGCCGGCAAGGGTGATGAACAACCGATCGGCGAAGCTCACCTGCTGCTCCACGAAGCCACCGGCTACGATCGTCTCCAGCGTTTGCTCACCGCCGCGTATTAGCGAGGCGCCGGCAACCGTCTCAGATCCAGGAGCCAATCCTTCACCGAATGCCAAGGTCTCGAGCTGGACCCGGCGATTGTACTGCCCGCCCAGCGTAGTCCGTGCCGAGAACCCGCCTCCCAGATCGAACGTGGCGGTGCCGCTCAGGTCGGCAGAATGCAGC
>JBOGIN010000096.1:0-6192 GCA_050742275.1 Vicinamibacteraceae bacterium | reverse complement strand
GGGCCCGATGGCGCCCTGTATGTGGTCGACTTCTACAATCAGGCCGTCATCCACAACGACACGCGCGGCCCGATGCACGGTCCTGCCAACGCCGCGCTTCGTCCCGACCGCGATCACTACTTCGGGCGGATCTGGCGCGTGCAGCACAAGCAGGCCAAGACGCTCGAGGTGCCGGTGCTCGACCGGACCGATCTCGACGCGCTCATTCGCGTCATCGAGACGGGCCCGAACGCGCACGTCAAGCGGCAGGCATGGAGGCTCGTCCGCGAGAATCACGGCTCCGACCCGCGCGTGGCGAAGCTCCAGAGGCCGATGGGCAGCAAGGCGCTCAGACTCTACGAGCGGGCGCGGACGGCGCGGACGCCCGAGCGGCGTCGTGCTCAGCTCGACGCGTTCGCCCAGGCGCGCGACAACTGGTCGCGGTCGGCGATTGTCGCGGCGGCGACCGATGACGCCTCAGCCTTCGTGGCCGAGGCGCTGAGCTACGGGCAGCCGGAGGCGCTGACAGACTTCGTCACCGCCGTCCTGCCATCTGCACTGCCGGATCACGCCGGTGAGCTGCTGGCCCTGGCGGCCAATGCTCCCGCCGGCGCGGCGCCGCTCAAGCTGGCGGTCGTGGATGCGGTTGGGCGAATGGAAGATGGCCCAATAGACGGCCCAGCAGACGACCCAGCAGACGGCTCTGTCACGCTCGACGCGACAACGACGCAAGCCTTACAGAAGCTGCTCGAGGATCCGGTGACCTCGGCGGCGACGCTTCCCGTCATCGCCAAATGGGACAAGGCGGGGACGCTCGCCGCGAGCGCGGATAGCCGCGCGCGTGCGATGCTGCGCGAGCTGAGAACCGCGGAGACAGACGACGAGCGACGCGCCGATCTGGTCGAGGGCCTGCTCGCGCTTCCGAAGCTTCGTTCTGACGTGCTTTCTGTCGTTGCGCCGATGCTGGGTGAGCCCGCCGTTTCGGAATCGTTGAAAGGACGCCTCCTGGCAACGCTCGGCGACACTCCAGGCAGCGACGTGGACGCGGTGCTCGTCACCGCGCTCGCGCGCACCAACGACGAGGCGTTGTTCAATCTCATCGTCAAGCGACCGGCATCCGCGCGCGCGCTGCTGGCGGCCATGAAGGACGGCCGGGTCCAAGCCGCCTCGCTCGGCCCCGGAAACGTCGCGCGGTTACGCACGCATCCAGATCCTGAGGTTGCGCGAGAGGCCGCTGCGCGCGCCGGACGACCGACACCGGGGGCGCGCGAGAAGAGCGAGATCATCGCCGACCTGCTGCCCGTGGTCGAGAGAGCCGGTGATCCGAAACGAGGCGAGCTGCTCTTCACCGGTGCGTGCGGCAGTTGCCACCGGCTCGGCGGCGTCGGACAGAGCGAGGTCGGCCCGCCGCTGACCGGCATGGGCGCACACGGCCGCGCGGAGCTGCTGGCGCAAATCATCGATCCAAACCGCGAGGTCGACCCGTCCTTCTGGCAGTGGAACGTGACCACCAAAGCTGGTGAGACGCTGGCGGGCGTCATCGGGAGCATGAACGATGGCGGCATCACGCTCCGGACGCCCGGCGGGGACGTCGCGTTGAAGAACGCCCAGATCGCAGACCGCGAGAACACGCGCCGATCGCTGATGCCCGAAGGGTTGGAGGCGCTCGGCCCGGACGCGCTGCGCGACATCCTCGCCTTCATGACAGCACATGCCGAGCCTGCGGCAGGTGAGTCGGCGTCGAGCGCGCAGGGTCCGAAGGAAGGTGGGCCGAACGATGCTCCGTTGCCCCCAACCACGCCGGTCTCCTGGGCGGCTGGAAAGACGAAGGTGCTGATCGTTGGTGGCGGCAGTGCGCACGAGTTCGGGAAGTTCTTCGGCGACGTCGATGGCGCCACGCTGACGGCTGCTGGATTCAGCGTTCACTATACGGAGGACCGCGATCAGGCGGCCGCCGAGATTGCGAACGCCGATGTGGCGGTGATTAGCGTCAACCGGCAGCACTTCGACACACCCGCCTGGCGGAAAGCGCTCTTCGACTTCGCCGCGGCCGGCAAGGGCATCATCATGCTTCATCCCGGCACGTGGTACGGCTTCCCCGCGTGGCCCGAGCTGAACGCGTCCATCGTCGGCGGCGGCGCGCGCGGTCACGACCCCGTCGGGAAGTTCTCGATCAAGGTGCTGGAGCCGGAGCATCCGGTCATGAAGGGCGTGCCGGCCTCCTTCGACGTGCAGGACGAGCTCTATTATATGAATGCGGAGTCGGCGAACACGACGGCTGGCACCGCGTCCATCGACGTGCTGGCCGAGACCTCGCCAAGCGTGAAGTTCAAGCGGCCGCATCCCGCCGTGTGGGTGACCCGCCATCCCACTGCCAGAATCGTCGGCATCACGCTCGGCCACGATCAACGCGTGCACGAGCACGAGGCGTTCAAGACATTACTCGCGAACGCCGTGAGATGGGCGGCTGGATCGACGCGTTGACCACGCCGTGACCGCCTCCGTCTATCTCTTCGCCACGCTCGATACCAAGGGCCGCGAGGCTGCCTTCGTCCGCGATCTATTCACCTCGTGGGGCGTCCCGGTGACGCTCGTCGACGTCGGCACGTTCAGTGCCTCCCGTGGCGCGTCCGATAGCCCCCGCCAGCGCATCGTGCCTGATATTCCCCGGGAGCGCATCTTCGAGTTGGCGGGCACGTCGGCCACGGCCGTGGAGAAGGCTGACGATCGCGGTGAGGCGGTGACGAAGGCGGCGGAAGGCGCGGCGCGGCTTGCGCGCGAGGCGCACGCGCGGGGTGACCTGGCAGGTGTCCTCGGTCTGGGCGGGTCGGCGGGAACGACGATTGGGACGGCGGCGATGAAAGCATTGCCGCTCGGCGTGCCGAAGGTCATGGTGAGCACGCTCGCCTCCGGCATGGTCCGGCAGTTCGTGGGCGACAAAGACATCTTCATGCTGAACGCGGTGGTCGACATCGCCGGGGTCAATCGCGTCAGTCGTCAGGTGCTGTCGCAGGCTGCGCGCGCGATGGCCGGCCTCATCACGCGGCCGGGGCCCGCGCCCGATTCGGACGATAGACCGCTGGTGGCTGCGACGATGTTCGGGGTGACGACGCCATGCGTCGAGCGTGCCCGCGAGACGCTGGAGCGTGCGGGCTACGAGGTGCTCGTCTTCCATGCCACCGGCACTGGCGGTCAGGCCATGGAGTCGCTCATCGGCGAGGGCCTCATCGCCGGCGTGCTCGATATCACCACCACGGAGCTTGCCGACGAGCATGTCGGAGGCTTCCTCAGCGCCGGGCCCGATCGGCTGACGGCGGCGGGCAAGGCAGGCATTCCACAGGTGGTCTCCACGGGCGCGCTCGACATGGCGAACTTCTACGCACCGGAATCGGTTCCAGCGAAGTTCGAAGGCCGCATCTTCTACAAGCACAATCCCAACGTGACGCTGATGCGGACGACAGCGGAGGAGAATGCGACGATCGGCGCCGACATCGGGCGAAAGCTCTCCCGCGCGAAAGGGCCCGTTGCGGTGCTGCTCCCGGGGCGCGGCGTGTCGGCAATCGACAGGGAGGGCCAGCCGTTCGACGACCCGGTGGCGCGCAGGATGCTCCACGATGCCATCCGCTCCGGCGCGCGCGGCGTAGAGGTCGCCGAGCTCGACCTGCACGTCAACGATCGGGAGTTCGCCGATGCCGCGGCCCGCAAGCTGATCGAGCTGATGAAAGGCTGACCGTGTTCGCATGTAGCGCGCGGCCTTCAGGCCGCGCGGCGAGCAACGAATTCTTTAGGAGGCAATGTGAGCGTCGACAATTCTCGCGAGGGTATCTTGAAGCGGTTCCGCGAGCAGATCGCGCGCGGCGAGCCAATCATCGGTGGCGGCGCCGGCACCGGTCTCTCCGCCAAGAGCGAGGAGCTGGGCGGCATCGACCTGTTGATCGTCTACAACTCGGGCCGCTATCGCATGGCCGGCCGCGGCAGCTCCGCCGGCCTCCTCGCGTACGGCAACGCCAATCAGATCGTGAAGGAGATGGCCTATGAGGTGCTGCCGGTCGTGACGAGAACGCCGGTCCTCGCCGGCGTCAATGGGACCGATCCGTTTATCATCCCGCGGCTGTTTCTCGAGGAGCTTCGTGGGCTCGGCTTCGCGGGTGTCCAGAACTTCCCGACCGTCGGCCTCTTCGATGGCGACATGCGCCAGGCCTTCGAGGAGACGGGCATGAGCTATCAGCTCGAGGTGGACATCATCCGGCTGGCAGGCGGAATGAACATGCTGACAACCCCGTATGTCTTCAACACGTCCGAGGCAGAGCGCATGGCGGACGCCGGCGCCGATCTTATCGTCGCCCACATGGGTGTGACGACCGGCGGCTCGATCGGAGCGAAGAGCGCGAAGACGCTGGACGACTGCGTGGTGCGGATCCAGGCGATCGCCGACGCGGCGCGGGGCGTGAGCCCGGACGTGTTCGTCATCTGCCACGGTGGGCCGATCTCGGAGCCGCGGGATGCGGAGTACATCATCACGCGCTGCCGAGGCGTCGACGGTTTCTACGGCGCGAGCTCGGTGGAGCGGCTTCCGGCGGAGCGCGCGATAGGCGAGCAGATCAAGATGTTCAAGGGCATTCGCCTGCCAGGTGCGGCGCGGCGCCGCGTTGCGTCGTCGCGCAGGCGGGCGCCCTCGATCACCGGGCGCCGGGCGGCGTCCGGGTCGCGCGTGCGTTCGACAAAAGGCAGGCGAGGGGGTATACGATGAAGCGTCGCGCCGCCCTGAAGAACCGACTGCGCTTCGTCACGTCGAAGCACGCGGAGGTGGAGCTCGCGCCGTGGGGCAAGCACTGGTGGCTGTCGAAGCCGGAGCTGACCGGGACCGAGCGGCTCACGCTCGTTCGCGTTACGATGCGGCCGGGGGCGGGGCACCAGTTCCACTACCACCCGGCGCGCGAGGAGATCATCTACGTGCTCGACGGCGTCGCGGAGCAGTGGGTGGACCGGGAGAAGCGCTCCCTGAAGGCGGGCGAGATTGCGTTCATCCCGAGGAACATCGTGCACGCGATTCACAACTCGTCGAAGAAGCCGATGAGCTTCCTGGCGATCCTGTCGCCGGCGGAAGCGGAAGAGCCGTTCCTGGTCGACTGCTACGAGGACGAGCCATGGCGCAGCCTGCGGGCGCCGTTCACCTACCCCGAGGTCGATCCAAAGACGGGCCGCCCACGCGCTCGACGCCGCAAATGACGTGAGGTAGGAACGAATCGCCAGCGCCGGCCTTGGAGACCATCACCAATGAACACTGCAGCAGAGCTCCACAGCGTGCACCGCACACGGCTCTTCGTCGGCATTTGCCTGGCGCTGATTCCCACCGGCGCGTCCTTCGCCCTCATCAGCAACGTGATCGGGCAGCTCAAGGAGGAGTTCATCCTGACCAACTATCAGGCCGGGCTCATCGGCGGCGCTGCGCTCTGGGGCATGGCGATCTCATTGCTCGTGCTGGGGCCGATGCTCGAAGGTTACGGCATGAAGAAGGGAGCCGTGCTGGCGTTCGTCGGACACGTGGCGGGCCTGACGCTGCTGATCGCGGCGGTGTCACTGCGGCACAATCCCAGCGCTGCGTTCAGCCTGCTGATGGTCGGCGCAATCCTGCTCGCGTGCGGCAACGGCATGGTGGAGGTGGTCGGCAATCCGCTCACCGCTGCGCTCTACCCGGAAGAAAAGACGACAAAGCTGAATCTGTTCCACGCGTACTTTCCGATGGCCATCCTCATCGCGGGCGTCCTGGGATACGTGCTGAACCAGCTTCCGCATGTGGCCGAGGGCTTCTTCCACCACTGGACGTTTCAGATCGGCATTGTCTACATCCCGATCGTCGTCTACGGTGCGATGCTCCTGCCGCAGACGTTCCCGCCGACGGAGAACAGCGCTGCCGGGATTCCAGTCAAGGAGATGTTTCGCTACACGCTGACCCACCCGCTGATGTACGCGCTGCTCGTCATCATGGGGATCGCCATCTCGCTGGAGCTCGGCTCCAATCGATGGATTCCGGAGGTCTTCGCGCGGCTCGGCGTGCCTGGGATTCTGTTGCTGTCGTGGATTGCGTTCGTGATGATGATCCTGCGCGTCTTTGCGAGCCACTTCGTCGAGCGCTTCTCGCCGCCCGGGATGCTCTGCGGGGCCGCGGTCTTCAGCGGTATGGGACTGCTGCTCTTCAGCATGGCGCAGGGA
>JBOGIN010000095.1:0-3356 GCA_050742275.1 Vicinamibacteraceae bacterium | reverse complement strand
GCCGTTGACCTGCCAACCGGAGATCACGGCGTCCCACGCGCCGGTAGCGCCAGAAGCGAAGCGACGTCCCTTGCCGAACGGCAACTCGTAGACCCAACTCGCCACGAATCGATTCGAGACGTCCATCGACGAGAGTGACCACTCCAGCGCACGATTCGTGTGATCGAGCCGGCTATTGGCAATTGGCCCGATCCAACTGACGGTAGACGAGGCATCGTCCATCAGCTTGCTGAAGGTGTAGGCCACCAGCAGGCTGAGGCCGTGGCTGAAGCGCTTGTCGGCGCGTAGCGTCATGCCATGGTATTCGGATGTGCCGCCAGACTTGCGACCGGAGCTCACACCGGTGTAGTGGGGAAACGCCCGGAGCAACTGGTTGCGCGTGACCTCCGGCTGGCTCAGATCCGATGTGGGATCGGTGATGATGCCGTAGAACGGGTTGTCGACGAGGTCGAGCAGCGCGGGGCCCAACGCCATCAACTCCGGCGAGAGCTGGTTGTAGCTGCGGCCGCCGTCGCCGTCCGGCAGATGGGTGCCGCGGCTGCCGAGATAGCCGACCTCGACGAGGATGTCTCCCGGCAACTGCCGTTGGATGTTGAGGTTCCACTGCTGGATCATCCCGTTCCGAACGTCGTCGAAGAACGACGAGCTGATGCCGAAGCCGAGATCCGTCGCTTCGCCGCCGTCCGGCCCTGGTGGAAGCTTGAAGCCATCTTTGAAGGGGTTGTCCAGCGTGGTGTAGATCGTCCGCATGTTGTCGAACGTGAAGTTGGCGTCCGTGTTGCTCGTAAAGCCCTGCATGCCGGACGTCCCGGTGGTTCCCGCGGCCTGCATCACCGATGGCATGTAACTGATGCCGTAGCCGCCACGCACGACGGTCTTGCTATTGAGCTGATACGCAACGCCCAGACGCGGGCCGAAGTTGTTCGTGTCGGCCGAGGTCTGTCGGCGGTCGTCCGGCGTCACGAAGCGCATCGCACCGCGGAGATCGCCGCACGCGGGACAGAGCGCTGACGCGCTGACCTGCGACGCGATTGGCGAGGGGGCATCGACGTCGAAATAGGAGAGGCGGTTGAAACGCTCCGTGCGCGGGATGTCCACGTCGTAGCGCAAGCCCAGGTTGAGCGTGAGGTTGTCCGTGAGCCGCCAGTCGTCCTGGATGTAGAAGGCCCAGTAGCTGCTCTCAGAAGCCGAGGCCACCGTATGGCTCATTGTCGCATCGTCCGGCAGCCCGAGCAGGAACGACGCCATGGGAAAGCCTTCCAGTGTGTTGGCCGTGTTGATCTCCCGCTGCGTCCAGCCCCGGTCGAAGCTGAATCCGCCCGACGGCTGGCCATGCTGCTCGAAGTTGACGAACAGCTTGCGCCACTCGCCGCCGAACTTGAGCGTGTGACGGCTCATGTGCTTCGTGATGCTGCCGCTCACGACGTGGTTCATCACGATGTTCTTGACCTTGCTCCAATCGCCGGCGCCGATGTCCATGGCGGCGCCGTCCATACTGAAGCGCGGAAAGCTCAGGCCGTTGACGAGCGCTTGATCACGGAAGCTCTCGGGAAAGCCGAGCTGCGTGAAGTCGAACCCCTCGGAGACGTTGCGCCGGTCGTTGGCGTTGCGACCGAACCCGTAACGAACATTGGCGAGCAGACTGGGATTGAGAACGTAGGTGTGATCCAGCGCCACGCTGGTGCTGACGCCGTCGCCGATCGTACCGGGCGCTGCCTCGTTGTCCCACGGAATGAAGTCCTGTCCTTCGCTCGGATTCACGGAGTAGCGGAGAAAGGTGCGCCATTTCTCGTTGAAATGATGATCGACGCGTGAATCGATCCGGTAGCTGTCGCTGGGCTGCGAGCCGCCGCTCACGAAGTTGTTGGCGAAGGTGTTCGGATCGGTCGGTGCGGCGTTGGACCCGGGATAGAACGCGAGCAGGTTGCGGGCAACGTCGTTGATCCGGTCCTGCGGAATGATGTTGTCGGGGAACGGATTTCGAACGTACTGGCCGGGATTCTCCGGATCCGCACGCACCGTGGCCGGATCGTAGATGGTGATCCGTTGGCCATTCGCGTCTCGAAGGTCGCTGAAGTCGCCGCGGCGCCAACTGTCCGGCGGCACCGTGTCGGTGAAGACGCTCTGTTCGCGCGAGCTCGTGCGCTCGAAGCCAACGAACCAGAACGTGCGGTCTTTCACGAGCGGGCCACCGAGGCTTCCGCCGTATTGGTCGCGCTTGAAGCCGCTCTTCTCGATGTCGGCGCGGTTCGCAAAGAAGTTGTTGGCGTCGAGCGCGTCGTCGCGCCGAAACCAATAGCTGGAGCCGTGAACCTGGTTCGTGCCCGACTTGGTGATCATGTTGATCACGCCGCCGGAGAAGCGGCCATACTCGGCCGACAGCGCGTTTACCTCGACCTTGAACTCCTCGACGGCGTCGACCGACGGCGTATAGACGATGCTGTTGATGCCGACATTGTTCTCCGCGGCGGTGTTGCTGGTGCCGTCCAGCTGCACCTCGCTGGTGGCGTTGCGGCCTCCGCCCATTTGGGGCGTGCCGAAGTCCGAGAAGGAGACGACAGCCGGCGTCAGCGTCGCGAGCTGGAAGGGGTCCCGGCCGTTCAAGGGGAGGTCGAGAATGCGCTTGTTCTCGATGACCTGTCCGACCGTGGCACGCGACGATTCCAACAGCGGCGGCGTCCCGACGACTTCGACCGCTTCGGCGACCTCACCAACTTCCAACTGAAAGTCCAGGCGGGCAACCTGCTCGACGCTCAGGTTGACGCCAGTGCGCGTGACGCTCCGAAAACCAGCTGCCTGCACGTCAATGTGGTACGTGCCGGGTTGAAGCTGCGGAACAACGTAGTAGCCGACGTCGTCGGTCGTCGTGCGAGTGGCAATCCCCGTTTGCTCGTTGGTGACCGTGATCGCGGCCTTAGGCGTGGCGGCCTCGGTGGCGTCAATGACACGCCCCGTGATCTGCGCGACCTGGCCGAGCCCGACGGCAGGCCAGGCGAGGAACGCCAGCAGCAGCGCCATTGACGGCACCGAGCATCGATATCGTGTGCGTACGCTCATCAAGGATTTCATCTCGACCTCCCACCGGCGAAGACCGAGGCAGGCGCCTCGGTCAAGAGGTGCACCGCCTGCTGTCGCAGATGCACCGATCCAAGTGCGGCGGGAAAGGCCTGACCTTACCCGTACGCAATTAAACTCAATCAAAAACAAGCGATGGGGGGAGCATATGCCTGCGTTTTAGGCTTGTCAAGCCGGGAACGAGGCCGATCTCGCTGGAGGACCGCGGGCACGAAGGTACCGGTCCGTGTCATTCCGTGCGGAGCGCGCGCACCGGGTCGACGCGCAGCGCTCGCTGGGCG
>JBOGIN010000094.1:0-10637 GCA_050742275.1 Vicinamibacteraceae bacterium | reverse complement strand
GGGTCAAGGGGTCAAGGGGTCAAGGGGTCAAGGGGTCAGGGGTCAGGGATCAGCAGGCGTGAGGGATCAGGCGTCAGGGAGGGCGTCCTGGGCGCGTCCAACGAGCGAGGCTCAAAGCGGTCTGCGCCGTTGGCTACCGTAGCAGGCGCTACCACACTGACCCTGATCCCTGACGCCTGACCCCTGACGCCTGCTGCCCCCTGACGCCTGCCTTGCGCTAATCTCTTAGGGATGAAGCCGCCGGTCCGTTGCGCGTGGGCGGGCACCGACCCGCTCTACATCGCCTATCACGATACCGAGTGGGGCGTTCCGCAGCACGACGACCGCCACCTGTTCGAGATGCTGGTGCTGGAAGGCGCACAGGCGGGTCTGAGCTGGATCACGATTCTCCGCAAGCGCCAGGCTTACAAGGCGGCGTTCGACAACTTCGAGATTGGGACGGTGGCCTCATACGACCGGCGCAAGGACGCCTCCCTGCTGCGCGACCCGGGCATCGTGCGCAACCGCCTCAAGATCGACGCCGCGATCAAGAACGCTCGCGTGGTGCTGGCCATCATCGAGGAGGTCGGGAGCTTCGATGCGTATCTGTGGCGGTTCGTGGACGGCCAGCCGCGCATCAACCGCTGGCGCTCGCTGGCGGACGTTCCCGCGCGAACGCCGGCCTCCGACGCCCTGAGCCGGGACCTCCGGCAGCGCGGTTGCTCGTTCGTCGGCCCGACGATCTGCTATGCGTTCATGCAAGCGGTCGGCCTGGTCAACGACCACGTGATCGCCTGCTTCCGGCACGGTGCCCTCCAACCAGCGCGGCGCCGGGCGCGGTAACAGCGAGGCAAACTGCTCCCAAAGACGCACGTGGCTCCTAGACAAACCGAACCATAACCTGCCTGCGATCGTCTAACACGCAAGCTTCGGTGTCTAATCAGCCAAGGGTATTGCCCCGGGTATTGCCCCGGGTATTGCCCTGACATCCCCGTGACTTACGTGGACGTTACGGCGTCGTGCAGTGGTGCGCCATGACTGTTCGTTTTCGCACAGCCAGGTCTACGCTTAGCTCTGCTATTATCGCGGGGTTGGCGGTGGGATGCTCCGGCGCGCGCGCTGTGGAATCGCCCCGCGCGCAGGCTGGCGGCGACACCGTGGCGGTCACCCGCAAGGACGTCGTTCAGACGGTTCGCCTGCACGGGCTCGTCGAAGCCGTGGAGTCGAAACCAATTGCGACGCCGCGCCTCTCGGGCTCGCAGGAAGGCGGCGGTCTGGTCATCACACGCCTGATCGGCAATGGCGTGCGGGTCAAGACCGGCGACCTGCTCGTCGAGTTCGATCGTCAGGAGCAGATCAATGCCGCGCTCGAGAAGCGGGCCGAATGGCAGGATCTCGTCGGGCAGATCGAGAAGAAGAAAGCGGAGCAGGCCGAGCTGCGAGCGAAGGATCTGACCGAGCTGGAGAACGCCAAGAACGCTGCGGAGACGGCCCGCCTCGAGACGCTCAAGAACGAGATGCTGCCGGTCATCGAGATCGAGAAGAATACGAACGCGTTCCAAGCCGCTCAGGCCCGCCATGAGCAGCTCCAAGAGAGTCTCACCTTGAAGCGCCAAGCGGCACAGGCGGAGCTGAAGATGCTGGAGGTCCAGCGCGATCGGGCGCTGGCCGACTTTCGCCAGGCCGAAGAGAATGCCGAGCGCATGATCGTGCGCTCGCCCATGGACGGCCTGGTCGTGCTCGGGAACGAGTGGCGCGGGGGTAGCATCAGCGACATCCAAGAGGGCGACGAGATGTGGCCCGGACGGCCGGTGATGCAGGTTGTCAATCCAAAGCGGATGCGCGTGCGCGTTCGGGTGAATCAGGGCGACCTGCCTGGCTTGCGCGCCGGTCTCCCGGCTCGAATCGAGCTCGACGCGTTCCCGGGCCACACGTATCCCGGACGGGTGGAGCGCCTCGCGCCCGTCGGGCTGACCAGCTCGCTGTCGAAGGACGTGCGATCGTACGTCGCGGTGTTCTCTGTCAATCAGCCAGACGCGCGGGTCACGCCGGATCTCTCGGCGGCCGTGGATGTCGAAGTTGCGCGCTGGAAACAGGCGGTGAGCGCCCCGCGGAGCGCGCTTCGGCGAACGGGATCAAAGGGCTACGAGGTCGCCGTGGCAACCGCCAATGGCGGCGTCGACTGGCGCCCGGTCAAAGTGACGGCGCTGACCGACATGGAAGCGGTGATTGCCGAAGGCGTGACAACGGACGACCGGGTGGTGACGATGCCGCCCGACGAAGGAGCAACGGAGTGAGGAGGCATCGGTCACCACGATGGGGCGTCCTGGGCCTTCTCGCCGCCGGAAGCCTGACAGGGGTTGCATCGGTCCGATGCAGCAGCTCGTCGGCCGACGTCATACGCGCTAACGTCCCGACCGCGGAGGTAAAGCAAGGCGAATTCACTGATCGCATGACGCTGCGCGGCGAGATTGCGCCTATCCGATCTCTCGCCCTCACCGCCCCTCCCCGCGCCGGCGACCTTCGAATCATCAAGCTCGCGCCAAACGGCAGCCTGGTAAAGAAGGGGGATGTTGTCGTCGAATTCGACGTCAGCACCGTGCGGCGCACGCTCGATGAAAAGCGCTCGGAGCTGAACCAAGCGCGGGCTGAGATCGACAAAGCACGCGCCCTGGGCAGCATCGCCGAGGAAGAAAGCTTGACCGCGCACCTGGGCGCCAACTACAACGTCGAGCGGTCGCGCCTCGATGTCGAGACGAGCGACGTGCTGTCACGCGTCGAAAGCGAGCAGAACAAGTTGAAGCTGGCGGACGCCGAGCAGGCGCTGGACGAAGCCACGGTCAGCGTGGAATCCGATCAGACCACCACCGCGGCCGACGTCAGGTCGCTACAGCAAAAGCAAAAGAAGGTCGAAGGGGATGTCGCCTTGGCCGAGCACAACCTCTCGGTCCTCACCGTGCGTGCGCCCACCGACGGCATCGTCTCCATCCAGCGGAACTACCGGGCGTCGGGCCCCGGCGGCGGCGGCGCACGTGAGTTTCGTGCGGGTGACAGCGCCTGGTCCGGCGCAACCATCGTGACCTTGCCTGACCTTTCCGAGGTCACGATGGCCGCCCGGATCGACGAAAGCGATCGCAGCCGCCTCTCAGAGGGGTTATCGGCGACGGTCCGGGTCGAAGCGCTACCGGGTCTCGAGCTTCCAGGACGGATTAGCCAGCTCAGCGCCCTGGCGAAGCCGGAAATCACCGGTACCTGGCCACCGCCACGGCGGTTCGACGTCACGATTCTGCTCGACAAAGTCGACCCACGGCTGCGCCCGGGCATGTCCGCGACGGCTCGCCTCATCATCGATCGTGCGCCGAACGCCCTCATCATCCCTGCCGAGGCGCTCTTTCAGCGCGACGGTCAGCCCACGGTCTACGTCCAGACCTCCAACGGCTTCGTCTCCCGCCAGGTCCGGGTCGCCCGTCGCGGGCAGGAAGTCGTCGCCATTGCCGCTGGCCTGACGGTTGGCGAGCGCGTGGCGCTGCGAGCCCCTGATCAGTCCGCTGCAACTGGAGGAAGCCAATGAGCCCGAGACCGCGACGCCAGCTGCTGTGGGTGCTGCTGGGAACCGTGGCGCTCGTCGCCGCCGGGGGCGCCGTTGCCGGCGCGCTCGACGACCTCCGCCCGCGCACGACCGAGGTCCCGTTCGCCGCCGCCGAGCGCGGCTCGCTCGAACAGGTGATCCACCTGAAAGGCGAGCTCCGCGCGACGAAGTCGACGCTGATCCTGGCGCCGCCGGTTCCGGGATCGATGCGGATCTTGTCACTGGTCCCGACAGGCACCGCGGTCAAGAAGGATGACCTCGTGCTCAGCTTCGACACCGCTGACCAGGAATACCAGTTGGCGCAAGCGCAATCGCAGCTCCGCGAGGCGGACTATGAGATCCAGAAGCTGGAGGCGGACAACGCCGTGCAGGCGGCGAAGGACAAAGTCGATCTGCTGAGCGCGCGCTACGACGTTCGGGGGGCAGAGCTCGACATCCGCGCGAACGAGCTCGTTGGACGGGTCGAGGCGCGCAAGAACGAGCTCACCCTCGAAGAGGCGCGCCGCAAGCTGGAAGAGCTCGAGGGGAACGTGCGCGAGCGCTCGGCCACGAGCCGTGCGGCGCTCGATGTCGCGCGCGAGAAGCGTAACAAGGCGCTCATCGGCATCAAGGAGGCGCAGCACAACATCGCACAAATGACGATCGTGGCCCCCTTCGATGGCGTCGTATCGGTGCTCGTGAATCGTGATGCCGCCGGCGGCATGTGCTGTTGGCCGGGTCAAGTGCTGCCCGAATACGCGGACGGTGACATGGCCTCGCCGGGACGCCCGATTGCGGAGCTGCTCGACGTGACGCAGCTCGAGATTCTCGCCAAGGCGCCGGAGGCGGTAGGCGCAACGCTCGCCCCGAAGCAGCGCGCCAAATTCACGGTTGATACCCGCGTCGCGCAGGTGTATCGCGCGCACGTGAAGACCGTGGGTGCGGTCGCCAGCCGCGGCGAGTGGTGGAACGCAGGCTCGGCGCGTGAGTTCGACGTCACGCTCGAGCTCGAAGGGAAGCACAGCGAGCTGAAGCCGGGGCAGACACTCCACCTCGAGGTCATCGCCGCTCCGCTCGAGAACGTCGTACACGTCCCCCGCCAGGCCGTCTTCGATCAACGCGGCACGTCGGTGGTTTACGTACGCAGCGGTCGCACCTTCGAGGCACGTGAGGTGAAAGTCGTACGGCGGACCGAGACCCGCGCCGCGCTGGAGGGACTCGACGAGGCTGTCGAGGTCGCGCTGGTCAATCCCGACGACGCGTCCGCATCGCGGGACGCGCAGGCCCGAGCCACCCCCACAGCTCCCCTGGGAACATGATGAGCGACGCCGCCCCGCCGATCGAGCGGTCGCACACCACGGGGCTCACACGCCTCGCGCCGGATCTGCGGCTTGGTCTCGAGAACCTGCGACTCCACAAGCTCCGGGCGCTGCTCACGATGCTCGGCATGATCTGCGGTGTTGCAGCCGTGGTGTCGATGCTCTCGATTGGCGCCGGCGCGCAGCAGCACGTCCTGGAGTTCATCGAGAACCTCGGCGTGCGCAATCTCATCGTCGAGGCGAACGAGGCCGCAGACCAAGATGAGTTCATCCAGGTGCGTCAGATCTCCCCCGGCCTCACGTTTCACGATATGAGATTACTCAACGCGAACCTGGCTGGCGTGACGGCAATCTCGCCACGCAAACGGTTCACGCCATCGAGCGTGTTGCCCAAGCCAGCGCGCGACATGCCGACGGTCTATGGCGTGCTTCCCGTGTACTGGCGCATCAGCAACCTCCGCATGGCATCAGGCCGTTTCTTCGACGAGGACGAAGCAACGCGCGCGGCGCCGGTCTGCGTGCTCGGCGAAGCGGTTGCCAGCGACCTGTTCGGCAGCCGGTCTGCGCTTGGCCAGTTCGTGAAGGTCCACGAACAGTGGTTTCGGGTGATAGGCGTCGCCGGACTACAGCTCAGCGCGCCAGGCGATATCTCGGGCATGCCGTCAGAGGATAGGAACAACCTCATTTATGTGCCGCTGGCAGCAGCCATCCTCCGGCTCGAGGACAGCAAGACCCGGATTCGCGACGAGATTGACGCGATCTACGTGCAGCTCGAATCGGCGGACGACAGCCCTCGGGCCGCGGGCATCGTGCGCGGTCTCCTGAACGAATCGCACAAGGGCGCAAGCGACTTCTCCGTCTACGTGCCGGCGCAGCTTCTGGCGGAGCAGCAGCGCACGCGCCGCATCTTCCAGATGGTCATGGTGGCCATTGCCTCCATCTCCCTGCTGGTTGGCGGCATCGGGATCATGAACATCATGCTCGCCAGCGTGCTCGAGCGCACGCGGGAGATTGGCGTGCGGCGCGCCGTGGGGGCGCGGCGCATCGAGATCGTCCGCCAGTTCCTCATGGAGGCGACGATCATCTCCTGCGCGGGCGGCCTGATCGGCGTCCTCGTCGGCTTTGGCCTCTCCGAGCTGGTCGCCTCCTTCGCCGGCTGGACCACCATCATCACGCCGACCTCGGTGTTGCTCGCCTTCTTCGTCTCGCTCGCCGTTGGCCTGGTCTTCGGCGTCTATCCTGCGCGCACGGCGGCGCACCTCGACCCCGTCGAAGCCCTGCGCTACGAATAGAATTTCAGGCATCAAGGGGGCTGTTCGTGGCCCCTGACGCCCTCCGATCTCGACCCCCATCTCGACCGTTTGACGCCAACCATTCTGCGTCCTATACTTAATCGTTTGAGCAAGCATAGGTTCGATCCCTCGCGGAGCCTCGCGCTTGGCGCGATCGATCTGCGCATGGACGAGTGTCTCGTAGGTGCAGCGTACAAGGATGGGCATCATGAAGCGGAGCGCCCGCACGCGAAGGCTGTCGGCAGTACTTGTCTACCTCATCGTGAGTCTGGCCAGCTCGGCGGCGTACGCGCAATATCGCGCCAGCCTGCAGGGGACCGTGAGGGACCCCCAGGGCGGCGTGATCCCCGGGGCGACGGTGACCCTGACCGACACCGAGACCAACCGGACGTTCGAGACGGTCACCAACGAGAGCGGTATGTACGTCTTCACCGCGCTCGCGGCCCGGACCTATTCGCTGGCCGTGGAGCTGCAGGGCTTCAAGCGGAAGGTCCTGGACGATGTCCGGATCATCGCTGAGCAGTCGAACGCGCTCAACGTCGCGTTGGAGCTTGGCGGGACCACCGAAACGGTCACGGTCAGCGATGCCGCGCCGCTGCTCGACACCGCCACGGGCAACATCAGCGGCACCGTGACCGCCGAGCAGATTCAGTCGCTCCCCTCCTACGGGCGCGATCCCTTCCAGCTCCTCCAGTTCGCCCCGGGCGCGTTCGGCGACGGGGCGCGCAGCGCGGGCGGCGGCACGCAGAACCTGCCCGCGACGACGATCGGCGGCACCGGCAACGCGTCGGGCGTCTTCGCCACCGAGAACGGCGGCCAGATCGTGGCCAACGGCGCGCGCACCGGCGAGAACAACTACCAGATCGACGGTGTCGGCGTGACGAGCGTGTCGTGGGGAGGCACGTCGGTCATCACCCCGAACGAAGACTCGATCAAGGAGATCAAGATCGTCACGAACAACTACGACGCCGAGTTCGGCCGCTACCGCGGCGCGCAGGTGCAGATCATCTCGCAGAACGGCACCAACGATTTCCACGGCAGCGCCTTCCTGCGCCGGATCACCCCGGGAATGAGCGCCTTCCACGACTACAACGGGTACGGCAAAGTCCCGGAGCGCAACGAGGCGTTCCTGAACGACATCGGCGGCACGATCGGCGGGCCGATCCTTCGCAACCGGCTCTTCGGGTTCTTCTCCTACGAGACCATCCGCGACTCGGCGTCCAACATCACACAGGGGTGGTACCAAACGCCGCAGTACATGTCGAACGCAACCCCGTCCGGCAGCGCCGCCGAGCGCCTCCTGTCGTTCCCAGGCGCCTCGCCGCTCGCCGGCACCGCCCTCATGGGCCCTAACGAGGGCCACACCTGCACCGACATCGGGCTCGTCCAGGGCGTCAACTGCCGCCTGATCCAAGGGGAGGGCCTCGACCTCGGCCGTCCACTGTCCCCGAATCGATTCCCCGTCGGGAGGCCGGATCCGTCGTTCGTCGATCCCTTCAGCCCCGGCCTGGGCGGCGATGGGACGGGCAGCCCCTCGAACCTGGACGGTGTACCCGACATGGTGTTCCTGGCGAACGCCAACCCCAGCGAGAGCACGAACTCGCAGTACAACATGCGCGTGGACTTCAACGCGACCGCCAGGGACCTCATCGCGTTCAGCATGTATCAGGTGCCGGTCAGCAACGACTCTATCAACGGCGCGCTCCGCGAGATGAACCAGTTCCACCACACGCAGAACAACGGCGCGGAGACCGTGCTGTGGAACCGCACCTTCTCCTCGACGCTGCTGAACGAGGTCCGGGTCAACCACGCGGGCTGGAGCTGGGACGATCTGGGGAGCAATCCGGACGGCCCGTGGGGCCTGCCGTCCACCTTCATCCAGAACGTCGACGGGAGCGCCACGCTCGGGACCATCGAGGACAACCACCTCGACTTCGGGATTGGTGCACCTGGCCTGTTCAACCAGGACACCTACGGCTTCAAGAACGTGCTGACCAAGGTCCACAACAGCCATCTGCTGAAGATGGGCGGCGAAGTGACCTACATGAAGTTCGTCGACACGGCGCCCTGGTCAGCGCGGCCGTCGTACTATTTCAACAACATGTGGGACTTCCTGAACGACGCACCGTCGGGAGAGAACGCCACCTTCGATCCGCTCACCGGCGTGCCGACCGACTTCAGGAAGGACACGCGGCAGACGCTCTACGCCCTGTTCGTCCAGGACGACTGGAAGGTCCGTAACAACCTGACGCTGACCCTCGGCCTGCGCTGGGAGTACTTCGGCTCCATCTCGGAGGACACCGACGACCTGAGCGCCGTCGTGCTCGGCTCGGGCGACGCCACGCTCAGCGATCTCCGCCTGCGCCTCGGGGGAACGCTCTACGAGTCCAGCAAGACCGACTTCGGCCCGCAGGCGGGCGTTGCCTGGACGCCGACCCGCTTCAACGGGAAGATGGTGGTCCGCGGCGGCGTCGGCCTCGCCTACAACGGCCTGGACCAGGCGATCTCGCTCAACGGCCGCAGCAACGCGCCGTTCCTCTCGGCGGCGGGCAACCTCACCGGCAGCCAGATCGTGTACGGCGTGGACAGCTTCCCGGCTGACGTCAACTCGTTCTCGGGCTACGCGTCCAACCCGGCGACGATCGCCGGCTTCGATCCCGAGACCAACCTGCCGGTGCCGGGCCCCAATTTCGCACGGATCGCGCTCACCGGCTTCCCGGCGGAATGGCCGACGACACGCATGCTCCGCTACTCGGTCGACGCCGAATACGACCTCGGCAGCAACTGGGTGGCAAGCCTCGGCTACCAGGGCAGCACGACGGACCACCTGACGCGGCAATACAACCTGAACCTCGTCTCCGCCGCTCAGGGGATCCCGTTGAACCCGGTCGTGAACCAGCTCACCTGGTACGCGAACGATGGCGAGGCGAGCTTCAACGCGCTCCTCGCCGGGATCCGGCATCGGTTCAGCAACTCATTCCAGTTGGACGCGCAGTACCGGCTGAGCCGGAGCTACGACCACGGCTCCAACAACTTCGCGCAGGACCACTACGTGTACGACCCCGAGGCAGCCTGGGGACCGTCCGACTACGACGCTACGCACACGTTCAAGCTCTGGGGCGTGTGGTCGCCCCAGCTCTCGGACGATCCTGACAGCTTGCTCGAGAAGATTGCCGGTGGCTGGACGCTCAGCGGCATCGTCAACGCGCACTCGGCGTTCCCGTGGACGCCGTTCTACGGCGGGCTCGGCTGCGGCGTGGTGTACGCGGAGAGCCAAGGCAACTGCGATCTGCGCCCGGCGACCTACCTCGGCGGCGCGCTGAGCGACTACAGCGACGAGGCGTTCCGCCGGCCGGGCGGGAACTTCCCGGACGGCGGGCCGGCGTACTTCACCGAGCCAGTGCGCGAGCAGGGGCCGTCGTTCGAGTCGATTGTCGAGGGGGAGAATCCTCCGGGGCCGATCCCGGAGCGGCCGGGCGTCGAGCGCAACTCGTTCCGCGGGCCGCGCTACTTCAACGTGGACGCGACGATCGGCAAGGCGTTCGGCCTGCCGACCATCAGTGGGCTGGGCAACAACGCGAGGCTGGAGATCCGCGCAAACATCTACAACGTGTTCAACTCCGTCAACCTGGCCAACCTCCAGACCAACATCTTCGACCCGCATTTCAGCGAAGCCCAGGATGGGCTTGGGGGGCGGTCGGTGGAGGTCCAGGCGAGGTTCAGCTTTTGACCGTGCCCGAGCGACCCTGGTGCCGCCCATCGGCTATCGGGGTCGCCGGCTCTTCCCGGCGCGTGGTGTCGGCTCGGCCTCGTCCAGGTCGAGACGCGGCGGCGACGCTGCCGTGTCGTCCCCCTGCAGCCGAAGAAACGCCGCGCGCGCTCGAGCGGCATCTTCCTTTCGCCCCGCTCTCGCGTAGGCGTTGCCCAAGGTAAACTGAAACTGCGGCTCGTCGGGCACCATGTGAGCCGCCGCTTCGAGCGCTGGAATCGCGCGTTGAATGTCGCCAGTGTCGAAGTACAGCAATCCCAGCAGATAATGGCCGAACGGATAGTCAGGCCGGAGCTTCACGACTTCCTGGGCGAACGGAACACCAGCGGCTGAATCGACACGGTACCGCGCGGTAGCAATCCGCATGCGTGCGCGCACGTGAGTGGGATCGCGCTCGATCTCCTTCAGGAACTCCGCGATCGCCTGCTCGCGTTCCTCGATCACGAGCAGGAAGCGGCCGTACGCATAGTGAACGTTTGGAAAGTCGGCTGCCTCGCGCACGAGGGCGCTGTACGCCTCTTTCGCCTCGGCGAACTGCTTGGTCGCGCTGTGGCGCTCGGCGCGACCTGCGCGCAGCAGAATCTGACGTTCTGATGATCCGTCGCGTGGCGCGTCCTTGGGACGCATCAGCAGCACCCCCAGACCAAGAGCCACATCGAGATTCTCATCCTCGATGTCTGCGGTCACCAGGGGCCGCGCGGCTTCGATGG